>NZ_JBIUHC010000033.1:0-73256 GCF_044627735.1 Cupriavidus sp. CuC1
CTCAGAGCACGCCTTTCGGACGCCAGGCTAGCAACGAAATTCGCGTCAAATTGTGTTCTCGACGTGCGGAATGTAAGTCACGCTGCCCAACGGCAAGCCGGTGTGGTACCAGCCGGTCGCCGGGGGCGCTGGTTATGTGTTGCCGTTCCGGCCCAGTGCGCCGGACCTGGGCATGCAGTTCCTGCAGGATCTGCCGCACGACTGGAATACCACGCACACGGCGTGGAACGGTGGCCGCTACGATCAATGGGTGCCGAGCAAGGGAGCGACGACGATGGCGTACCTGACACGCCAGGACATCCCGTTCCACTACCAGCTCGCCGACGCATTCACGATCTGCGACGCCTATCATTGTTCCGGGATGACGCCGACGGATCCGAACCGCTATTACATGTGGACCGGCGGGCTCGGCAATGACGGCAGCGGCGGTGGGCCCGTGATCGACAACGCGGAGGCTGGCTACGGCTGGTCGACCTATCCGGAAGTGCTGGAGCGCGCGGGCATCTCGTGGAAGATCTATCAGGACATCGGCACCGGGCTGGACGCCAAGAACTTCTGGGGCTGGACGGACAACGCCTACATCGGCAACTACGGCGATAACGCGCTGCGCTATTTCAACCAGTACCGCAACGCGCAGCCGGGCAGCCCGCTCTATGAAAAGGCTCGTACCGGCACCAACGTCTCGGCAGGCGAGGGCTATTTCGACATCCTGAAGCGCGACGTGCAAAACAACACGTTGCCGCAGGTGTCGTGGATCGTGGCGCCGGAGGCTTACACGGAGCATCCGAACTGGCCGTCCAACTATGGGGCTTGGTACATCGATCAGGTGCTGCAGGTCCTGACGTCGAATCCCGAGGTATGGAGCAAGACCGCGCTCTTGGTCACGTACGACGAGAACGACGGCTTCTTCGATCACGTGGTGCCGCCGTTCGCGCCGGCGTCGAATGCGAACGGCTTGTCGACGGTAGACACGACCGGGGAGATTTACCCGGGGGACGCCAAGAATCTGGCCGGGCCCTATGGTGTCGGGCCGCGTGTGCCGATGATCGTCGTGTCGCCGTGGTCGAAGGGTGGGTGGGTGTGCTCGGAAGTCTTCGATCACACCTCGATCATTCGTTTCATCGAAAAGCGCTTTGGGCGCCATCACGATCTGGCGGAGCCGAACATCACGCGCTGGCGTCGCGCGATTTGCGGGGATCTGACGGCTGCTTTCGATTTTGCCAATCCGAACGACACCATCCCTGCATTGCGGGGCACAAGCGCCTATGCGCCGCGCGACCAGCTACGTCATCCCGACTATGTGCCGCTGCCCCCGGCAGTCCAGGCGGTGCCGAAGCAGGAGCCGGGCATGCGGCCGGCGCGCGCGCTCCCCTATGAGTTATTCGTTCGC
The DNA here is from genome assembly GCF_044627735.1 of Cupriavidus sp. CuC1. Taxonomy (NCBI): domain Bacteria; kingdom Pseudomonadati; phylum Pseudomonadota; class Betaproteobacteria; order Burkholderiales; family Burkholderiaceae; genus Cupriavidus; species Cupriavidus sp. CuC1. The sequence goes on from NZ_JBIUHC010000033.1 coordinate 1,391, forward strand.
GGGCGGCCGGACGAGTCGCTTGGCAAGTTCCAGCTCGCGTTCATCAACACGGGCCGTGCCGGCGCAACGTTCCTGGTCTATGCGGCAAATAGTCTCGAAGCGCCGCGCGCCTACACGGTTGAAGCGGGCAAGCGCCTCGCGGATCGGCTGCTGCCCAGCCCCGGCGGCGTTTATGACTTCACGGTGCACGGGCCCAACGGCTTCGTGCGTCGCTTCGCGGGCCGACTGCCCCTTGCAGGCGCATTGATCAAGGGCGAGCGTCCTATGCCGGAGGTAACGGAGGGATACGACGTGGCCAACGGTAACATCCGGCTGCGTCTGAAAAACCCGGGCGACGTGCGCTGTGAGTTCACCGTGGTCAACGCCTATGACCCGCAGGCCACCATCAAGCAAGCGGTGCCCGCAGGCGACAACTTTGACCTGTACATCGATCTGCGGCGGTTCTACGGCTGGTACGACTTGTCCGTATCGGTCAGTTCAGACGTGGATTTCAGAAGGCGACTGGCTGGGCATGTCGAAACCGGCCGCAGCAGCATGAGCGATCCGGCGCTTGGGGTGTGACACGAAGCGCCATGGCGTTTGATGCGTGGCTGAGGTGGGGGGCGATGGTAGCGCCAGCGCCCCCCCTTGGGTTCGATGACGATGACTGGCCGGGCAGTTTGCGCATTCCCGGCGGTGTTCAGATCGTCGCTGTCGATGCACAAGCCGCCCGTACATCTTTTACCGGATGTTTTTCTTGCACGTGTTGATGTGACGCTGCTTCAGTTTCGCCGGCGACATTTTTGGCATGTCGTACGCAATGTTCGTAGCCTCGGTGGTGGTCGTGAGATAGATCAGGTCGCCCCCGCCGAGCTCGCTCACTCTCTTCAATACATCGTCCCTGGGCACCCCCATGTCGCGTAGTTGCGCGGCCATGAACAGAAGGTCGGCGACGCACTGGCAGACTGACATTTTTTCCGCCTTGCTTGCCTCGCTTTGCCGCTGCTGCATTTGCGCATGGGCTTCGGTAGCGGCAAGCAGGGCGAAGGCTGCAATCACTCCGGCTAGTACAGCTTGGTGTTGCATGCTGTTTTCCCCCCCCTTCTTATGAGGGGTCTGGTCTTGTCAGCCGGATTCCCCCTTGTGACTGTTATCTTTTCTCATGTGCAGGAAGCGATCTGTTTGGAACCGAACATTGGGTGCAGCGGTTTACGCGGAAGCCGAAAAGGCCCGGGAGCACGATCGACGGCGGTCGCTCGCAAGGGTCAGAATCCTCAAGGGGAGATTCGGCTTCCCGCCGACAAAATGACAAGGGATGCCGGCCCGGTCGTCATGGAGATTCGAGTAACCCTAGCGAGCGCAGGCGCGATAGGTGGTAGCCCCGCAAAGCCAACCATTCATCCGCGCCGGAGGAGCCGCGAGTGCGCTGCTTTGACCCAGAGCAGTCTGAGTGTGCCGTAGCGCCGTGCGCCCTTGGTTTTCGAGCGTAGATTTCGCCTGCCGGTGGGGAACGAGTCCGCTTATAGCAGCCTGGGTATGTCATAGACATTGGTGGTTACGTTGCCAACCTCGTCCTCGAACACCTCAAGTGCCTTGTTAACTAGATCAGGGAGTTTCTCGGCCTTATCCATTGCCACCGCGAATAACTTCTGCTGTCGCAGAGGCGTCATCGCTTTCACGGAGTTCAGACACACCAGTCCTGCATGCAATGGCTGCCGCGCGTGGTGACCACCTGGTGGTCCACCGAGCGGCCCGCGAAAATCCGCGGCGTTATGCGTGACGAGCGTGTAATCGTGATCGACCGCGTACCGGATTAACTCATGGTCCTTCATTCCACGCAGGTGGCGATCGCGAACACAGGTCGTGTCCCAGTGGCCTCTTCGAACCGCTTGCTGAACGAGATTTGGCCATAGGCACTCGTCGATCAGGAACCGGTACCTTGCCGTCACCCGTTGTGCCCTCGCGCCGGCCCGCTGGAGGCTTCGGCTGCAAGTCGCAAGTCAGGATGTGCCTCAGTCAAACGCCGCGGCCGTCCGGGGCGCGGATGCGCTTTGAGATAGATCTCCGCGTCCTCGATCAGTCGCTCCGTCAGGAACGGATAGGCGCCTTTCAGTTCCGCGACTGTCATACCGTCACCGCGCGCTGCAAGGATGTTTGCCACCGGGACGCGAGTCCCGGAGAAGCATGGAAGCCCGCCCATGACATCGAGATCTTCGACGACATGGCTCGTTGCTTCATTGGAGCGGACCGAGCGCTCATAGGCTGCGTCCACGAAGGGCGATAGGACTACCGACCAGGATTGCTCTGAAACCTTCCAGTCAAAATCGAGGCTCTTCAGACGTTCGCTGAGGGTCAGAAACTGGTCGAAGTCTGATCGCTTGGCCAGGCGCTCGATGATCGTCGAGATCACTCGAATTCGAGCCGATTTGGTGAGGTCCTCACTTGTCTTGAAGTAGAACGTGGCAAACGGTGCACTGAGAGGTGCCAGGCGCCGGCCAGCACCCCGGACAATCAACACCCTGGGCAGAATGGCCTCGTCAACGAGACGGTTTATGTCCCTGTCTGTCACGTCGGCCATGTACGCGGTTTCCGCCACCGAGATAGAGTTTTCAATGGTCAGCATAAGCCCTCTCCCACAATCGATCCTGCGTATCAGAATATTTCCGAATGGTAGGAAGTAATTATAGGCGGTGTTCAGGGGCCTGAGGAACGGAATTGCATGCCGTTTAGCCTTTGACGCTAGCAAAAGTGCCGCGTAATGTATTTGCGCACCTTGCTCGCATCATGACGTGGGTTGCGTCCGAGGCTAGCGACGAGAAATCTGAAAGTTAGCCTCGGCGCTTCTGCATCTTGGCGTGCCCTGGGGGTGCCTGCTGCAACAACTGGTGACTCTTGTTAGGTGGAAGGAGAATCAAAATGCCTACCTTGTGGCTAACCCAGGGGCGATGGCACGTGATGTGGGCCTGGGGTATCGCGAGGCTCGCCGACTTCTCAATAGTCGGCCACGCAGCCCGTCGCCTTGACGTGCCGCGGGGAGCCTGTTGCAATAGTTGCTTTCAGCTGTCAGGGTAATTGAAATGTCCACCGGTTCCGCCCTCCTCAATGAGGTGGGGACCTTCATCAGTGCACAGCAACGCAATTCGGCGAAACTTGAGGCATTGCATGCCGAGATCGCGTCGGGTATTTCCCGTGGCGAGCCAAAGCCCGCGGCGGAGGTTTTCGCCAGGCTTGTGAGCAAGTACCCTGAAGCGGAGCGGCTCTTTACGAAGCATTTTGTTCTGCCCGACGAGAATGCGAAACGCGAATGAGGTTGTCTGCGTAAGTTCCGCTGAAGCTGGGGCCAGGCGTGCTCAGATTCGGGGCTAGGATTGAGCATCGCAAGTTCGTTTGTGAGAACGCCGGTTTGGACCCAAACCTCGTGGGCGGACACTGCTGTGCCGTTCTGCATCGGCGTCCGCAATTGGTTGGATCCTCGCTTCAGGCGCCCGCATCTAGTCTAGGATTCAGTTGTCAACTGGTGGTTGACGGCTGCCCCTGAGAAGCCGCGCCGGTGCTACCGTATAAATAGATCGATTGAAATGGCTACCAAGAGAACCACGACCACCTGGGTCGATGTCAGAGCAAAACTAGCTGACTTCGACCGTGCGGGCCTGCTGAGCCTGGTGCAAGACAACATGTACGCGGCCAGCACGGACAACCAGGTATTCCTGCACGCCCGCTTCGGGCTCGGCGACGACGTGCTCAAGCCTTACAAGATCATCATCGCTCGTTGGATTTGCCCGGATCCGTCCAAGAATCAGGACATATCGGTTGCCAAGGCGAAGAAGGGGATCTCGGACTACAAGAAGGCAATCGGGCAGCCCGAGGGGCTTGCCGAATTGATGGTGTTCTATTGCGAGCACGGGGCGCGGTTCAGCAGCGAATTCGGTTTGGGCGATGAGGGCTACCTGGACGCGCTGGTGCGTATGTTTGAGAATGCCTTGGTCGCCATTGAAAATCTGCCTGAGGCGCAACGGCAGCCGCTGAGAATGCGCCTTGAAGCTGTAAGCGACCTTTGCCGGGACGTTGGCTACGGCGTGAGCGAGCTCCTTGCGGAATTCGGCGTCAATGGATGAGGGCGATCCCGTAGCGGCGCTTCAGGCTGAAAACGCTCGCCTGATTGCGCTGCTGCAGAAGCACGGCATCGACTGGCGCTTGCCTGCCGTGCCGGTGCAGCCGGTTGCCGAAGCAGAACCCTCACGGCTATCCACCGACGACAAGGTCGCATTGTTTCGCCGCCTGTTCCGCGGACGAACCGATGCTTATCCGATTCGTTGGGAAAGTAAGACCACTGGACGTTCAGGTTACGCGCCGGCCTGCGCCAACGAGTGGCGAACGGGGGTTTGCGACAAACCACGCATCAAGTGTTCGGACTGCGGCAACCGTCTGCTGATCCCGCTATCGGAATCGGTCATTTACGACCACCTGGCTGGCGAGCACACCGTAGGCGTTTATCCGTTGCTGGAGGACGATACTTGCTATTTCCTGGCCGTGGATTTTGACAAGGCCGAATGGCGGGAGGATGCGCGCGCCTTCGTTCAGTCCTGCGACGAGCTGGGTGTACCCGTCGCTCTCGAAATCTCCCGCTCCGGTCAGGGCGCTCACGCCTGGGTGTTCTTCACCCACAAGGTTTCGGCGCGCGATGCCCGTCGTTTGGGTACTGCGGTCATCAGCCACACTTGCGCACGCACGCGGCAACTGAAGCTGGAATCGTATGACCGGCTGTTCCCGAACCAGGACACGATGCCGAAGGGCGGCTTCGGCAACCTGATTGCCTTGCCGTTGCAGAAGAAGCCGCGGGAGAGTGGTTGCAGCGTATTCGTCGATGCAGACTTACATCCCTATGCGGACCAGTGGGCTTTCCTGTCTTCTGTCCGGACGATGGCGCCGCACGACATAGAGCCCACCATCCTGCTGGCCACCGGTGGAGCGCATCCGCTGGATGTGACTTTCATTGACGAGGAGGACTTGGGAACACCGTGGAAATCGGCATCGCCCACGACGAGCAAGCTGACCCTGCCGATGCCGGAGTCCCTCGTCGTGACGCTGGCGAATCTCGTCTACTTTGAGAAGTCGCGGTTGCCGCAGCCGTTGGCGAACCGCCTGATCCGGCTTGCTGCATTCCAGAACCCGGAGTTCTACAAGGCGCAGGCCATGCGGATGTCGGTGTGGGACAAGCCGCGCGTGATCGGCTGCGCGGAGAACTATCCACAGCACATTGCGCTGCCGCGCGGTTGCCTCGACGCTGCGCAAGACCTGCTTCGAGAGAACGGCATCCGCGCCGATCTTCGTGACGAGCGACATGACGGCGAGCCGCTTGAGGTGGAGTTCGCAGGCGTGCTGCGACCGGACCAGGAGACAGCGGTGGCTGCCATGCTGCACCAAGATACCGGCGTTCTGTGCGCGCCGACCGCCTTCGGCAAAACGGTGACGGCCGCCGCGATGATCGCGCGGCGCGGTGTCAATACCCTTGTGCTGGTGCATCGCACCGAGTTGCTCAAGCAGTGGCAGGAGCGTCTTCAGGTCTTCCTCGGTGTCGGCAAGGATGTACTGGGCACTATTGGCGGAGGCAAAGCGAGGCCAACCGGCAGGATCGATATCGCAGTGATGCAATCGCTCTCGCGGCAGCATGAGGTCAATTCGCTAGTCGAGAACTACGGCCACGTTATCGTCGACGAGTGCCACCACGTTGGAGCGGCGTCTATCGACGCTATCCTGCGTAAGGTCAAGGCGAAGTACGTGCTTGGCCTGACCGCTACCCCGATCCGCCGCGATGGCCAGCAGCCCATTATCTTCATGCAATGCGGACCGATCCGGTACACCGCAGCGCGGCCGGCCAGTGCCCCACACGATCTTGAGGTGATACCGAGGTCGCTGAGTATCCCTATCGACCTCCCGCCGGAAGCAGGTATTCAGGATGTGTTCAGGTACCTTGCCCAGACCCAAGCCAGAACGGATGCGATTGCTGCCGAGGCCGAAAGCGCGTTCGCGCAAGGTCGAAAGGTTCTGGTGCTGACCGAACGCACCGAGCATCTCGACGCGATACGGGCGGTGCTCGAGGCGAAGGCGCCAACGCTCTTCGTTTTGCACGGTCGGATGTCGAAGAAGCAACGCGCGGCTGTTGTCGGCGAGTTGGACGCGCTGCCCCCGGATGCTCCGCGCATTCTGTTAGCAACGGGCAAGCTGGTAGGAGAGGGCTTTGACCATCCACCGCTTGACACGCTGGTGCTGGCAATGCCGGTGTCATGGAAGGGAACGCTGCAGCAATACGCTGGCCGATTGCACCGCGAGCATGCTACCAAGACCGACGTGCGCATTTTTGACTTCGTTGATAGCGGGCACACGGCGCTGTTGCGAATGTGGGAAAAGCGTCAGCGGGGATATCGAGCGATGGGCTACCGGATAGCATAGGGGACCAGTCCACGAGAACGACCCGTCCCGGGCGATGCCCCCGCATGCCTTTGCGAGCCCGGGGGGCCTGTGCAAGCGTTCCAGTTTCCGTTATCCCGGGTCTGACAACCTCTCGCCGCCACGGTTGTGGTGCGGCACCGCACCACAACCGTGCCTCCCCCGCGCCATTCCTGCGCGCAACGAGCTTTTCCCCCGCCGACCTGCCCTCCAAATGCCGCCTACGACTGGCACGCTTGTTGCGTCGCAAGATTCAAGTAACTTGAATTTTAAGAAAGGCACATGTAATTTTGCTCGAGTTACTTGAATACCAACCGTTTGTCCACGTGTCGAAGGGGATGAGAGTGCGCAAGAAGAACACCGTAGTTGCCGCAGCCATGTTGCTGGCCTCGGCCGGGTTGGCGGGGATGTCCGCGCCGGCTGCAGCCAAGGACGTCGTCAAGATTGCCTTCGTGGGGCCGCTGACTGGCGGCGTGTCGTCCATTGGCCTGGGCGGGCGCAACTCCGCCGACCTGGCGGTTCGCTTGCGCAATGCTGACCCGAAGTCCAAGTACACCTATGAGCTGGTCACGCAGGACGATGAGTGCCGCCCCAACGTGGGCGTGCAGGTGGCCACCAAGATCGCTGCCGACAAGAGCATCGTGGCGGGCGTGACACACTTCTGCTCGGCCGTGGCGATGGGTACGGTTGGCGTGTACAACCGCTTTGGCATGCCGGCCGTGGTGTGGGGCGCGGTGCTGCCGGATGTCACTTACGGCAATAACTTCAAGGAGATCCATCGCGTCAACGGCACGATGATCAACCAGAGCGAGGTTGCCGCGAAGTTCATGACGGGCCTTGGCTACAAGAAGTGGGCGATCATCCATGACACGACCGATTACGGCAAAGGCCATAACAAGTACTTCAGCGAGTTCCTGAAGAAGGATGGGGGCACCGTGGTGGGTACCTTCGGCGTGACGGCCGACCAGCAGGATTTCACGACGGAGCTGACCAAGATCCGCGAGCTGAAGCCGGACGTTGTCTACTTTGGTGGCCTGACACCGCTGGGCGTGCGCATCCGCACGCAGATGGAGAAGCTGGGCATCAAGGCGCAGTTCGAGGGTACTTCTGGCATCAAGTCCGACGCTTATATCCAGGGCACGGGCAAGGAGCAGGCCGAGGGCTCGCTGGCCTTTATCGAGGGCGCGCCGTGGGAGAAGCTGCCTGGTGGCTTGTTCTTCGCGGGCAAGTATTCCCAGCAGAAGTACAGCGATCCGCCTGAGGCGTATGGTCCGTTTGCGTTTGCCGCGGCCAACCTGATCATGGATGCGGTGGAGAAGGTGGGGCCGGATCGCAAGAAGGTGCGCGATACGCTCAACGCGACCAAGGATGCCGACACCATCATCGGCAAGGTTACGTTCGATGACCATCGCCAGAACATCGTGCCGCTGGTGACCAAGTATGTGGTCGAGGACGGCAAGTGGGTGATCTGGGAGGACAGCACCTACGGCAAGGGCAAGAAGAAGCTCGCCGGCCTGTAGAACACCGAAGCGCTAAACCACTTGAAGCACGATCCCACGGGTCCGCGGCCGCACGGCGCGGCGGCCCGTGGCCGACTGCGCGTGGCGTCTGGCTATTTGCCAGGATGGGGAAGGGGAAGGGGAACTCGATGAGTGTGATTGGCCAATACGTTTTCAACGGTTTGATGCTCGGCATGATCTATGCCATGGTCGCCGTTGGATTTACGCTGTTTTTCGGCGTGCTTGACGTGATCAAGTTCTCGCACGGCGACACGTTGATGGTCGGCGCCTTTGCCGGCCTGGCGGCGTCCACCGGCGTGCTGATGCTGGACATCCAGTCGCCGTGGATCCGCTTGCTGGCGGTGGTGCTGTGCGCGATCTGCGTGACCGGCTTGCTGGGCGCGGCGATCGCTAAATTCCTGATCCTGCCGCTGCGCAAGGCGGCACCGCTCAATACGCTGCTGGCCACGCTGATGCTGGGCACGGTGATGCGCGAATCCGTGCGGCTGTTCTATCCGGATGGCTCCAACCCCAAGCCTTTCCCCGCGCTGCTGCCGACGGCCTCCATTGAGCTGGGCAGCCTGTCGCTGCGTGCCGACAACCTGATCCTGCTGGCCACCGGCATCGCGATCATCGTCGGCGTGCACCTGCTGATTACGCGTACCCGTTTCGGCATGGCGATCCGCGCCGTGGCGCAGGATGGCGAGACGGCGCGGCTGATGGGCATCAACTTCGAGGCGGTGGTGCTGATGACGTTCGCGCTGGGCTCGGGCATGGCCGCGCTGGCGGGCGTGATGAACGGGCTGTACTACAACGAGATCAACTTCAACGTGGGACTGCTGCTTGGCGTGATCGGCTTTGCCGCGGCCATTCTGGGCGGGCTGGGGAACATCTACGGCGCCATCCTCGGCGGCTTCCTGTTTGCCGCGCTGCAGGTGCTTGGCAGCGCCACCTTGCCCGCGTTGATTCCGGATATCCCTAGTGCGTACAAGGACGTCTTCGCTTTTGCCGTCGTGATCGTGCTGATGGCCTGGAAGCCGACCGGCCTGATCGCAGAAAAATCCAGTGAGCGGGTCTGACACCATGAACACCATGAAGCGTCACAAATCAAGCAAGCTTAATCCCGCCGTGGTGCTGGCGCTGGCCGGCATCGCGCTTACCGTCTACATGGGGTTGTTCCTGCATGCGGAGTCGCAACTCAGCGTGGGCATCTTGCTGGCCGTTGCCATCGTGGCCGTCATCGTTGGCCGCAAGCTGGGCGCCAACCGTTCGCTCGAGGAGGCCGGCGCCAGCCGTCCCGGCTTGGCCCGCCTGTGGGCGGTGGGCGGCTCGCTGGCGCTGATCGCTGCGTTTTACGACTCGCACTTCGCGCTGCTGATGATCTGCTCGGTGCTGCTGTACACCACGGCCTGCCTTGGCCTGACGCTGCAGTTCGGTTTCTCGGGGGTGGCCAACTTTGCCGGCGCCGCGTTCTTTGGCATCGGCAGCTATGCCACCGCGGTGATGGCCACGCACACCGGTATCCCGCATTTGCTGATCATCGTGATCTCGGGCGTCATCGCCGCGCTGGTAGGCTCGATGCTGATCACGCCGGTGCTGCGCACGCGCGGCCACTATGCGGCGCTGGTGACCATTGCCTTCGGCATCCTGTTCAAGACCTTCATCGAGGTCAACGACGTGCTGGGCGGGCCGCAGGGCCTGCAGGTGCCGGGCATGACGATCTTTGGCTACGCGCTTAACGACGGCTTTTCCGTGTCTGGTGTCGACGTGTCGTTCTACGTGAGCTACGCCTTGATCAGCCTCGGCATCTGCGCCGGCGTGTTTGCGACGGTGAAGGCGCTGGAGCGTTCGTGGGTGGGACTGAGCATGGACGTGGTGCGCACGGACGAGACGGCTGCCGCCACGTTCGGCCTGCATATCGCGCGCTGGAAGGTGGTGGCCTTCATGCTGGGCAACTTCTTCGCGGGCATCGCGGGCAGCCTGTACGGGATGATCACCGGCTTCGTGGCGCCGAACAACTTCACGTTCTCCGATTCCCTGCTGATGCTGTCGATCGTGATCCTGGGCGGGCTGGGCAATGCGGTGGGCCTGATCCCGGCGGCGATCATCGTGCTGGTGCTGCCGGAGAAGCTGCAGTTCATCCAGGAGTACCGTTTCCTGTTCTATGCGGCGCTGGTGATTGCGATCCTGCTGTTCCGCCCTGACGGGCTGCTGCCGCGCAAGACGCGCTTGTTCTTTGGCCGGGAGACTTCGCGATGAGCGACAAGACCATGATCGAAGTCAGGGACCTGACCATGCGGTTCGGCGGCCTGACGGCGCTGGACAGCCTGAACATGACGATCCGCGAGGGCGAGATCCTCGGGCTGCTGGGCCCTAACGGTTCCGGCAAGACGACCTTCTTCAATGTGCTGACTGGCCTGTACAAGGCGAGCAGCGGCACCATCACCTACAACGGCGAGAACGTCATCGGCAAGACGCCGCAGGACATCTATCGCAGCGGCGTGGCGCGGACCTTCCAGCGCTCGCGCTTGTCGTTGCCGCTCACCGTGTTCGACAACATTGTCATCGGCGACTACCAGCATATGCAGCACGGGCTGGTGTTCAACCTGTTCCGGCGCAAGGCTTTCCGCGCGGAGTACGACGCTTATGTGGAAAAGGTGAAGGCGCTGCTGAATATCTTCAGCCCGCCGCTGGTGGCGCGGCTGTTCGAGCCCGTGGAGACGTTCACCATGATCGACCGCCGCCGCATCGAGGTATGCCGCGCGCTGATGAGCCAGCCGCGCCTGCTGTTGCTCGACGAGCCTTCCGCCGGCATGACCCATGACGAAACGCATGCGCTGATGAGCGACATCCTGGATGTGCGCGGCAAGCTGCCCAACTTGTCGGTGGTGCTGATCGAGCATGAGATGAATGTGATCGAGCGCATTACCGACCGCTGCGTGGTGCTGAACTACGGCAAGAAGATCGCCGAAGGCACCTACACGGAAATCACCGCCGATCCCAATGTGCAGACCGCCTACCTTGGAGAGGAAGCCGCATGAGCACGCTCAATTGCCCCGGCACGCTCAGCGTAAAGGGGCTCACCACCGGGTATGACAAGGTCAACGTGCTGCACGACGTTTCCATCGACGTGGCCCCTGGCAAGATCACTTGCATCCTCGGCGCCAACGGCGCGGGCAAGAGCACGCTGATCCGTGCCATCCTCGGCCTCACGCCGCCGCGCCAGGGCCAGGTCTTGTGGGATGGCAAGGACCTTGCCGGCGAGAAGACGCACAACATCATTGCCACCGGCATTGCCTGCATTCCGGAGGGCCGCAAGATTTTTCCGCGCATGACGGTGGCGGAGAACCTGGCGCTGGGGGCCTACCTGGAGACCGATGCGGCGCGGGTGCGTGAGCGGCTGGCCAAGGTCTACGATATCTTTCCGCGCCTGAAGGAGCGCGCTGCGCAGCTAGCGGGGACGATGTCGGGTGGCGAGCAGGCGATGGTGTCGATTGGCCGGGGCTTGATGGCGGAGCCCAAGCTGCTGGTGATCGATGAGCCGTCGCTCGGGTTGTCGCCGCTGTATGTGAAAGAGAACTTCAAGGTCATCAAGCAGATCAACGCGCTCGGCATCACCGTGCTGCTGGTCGAGCAGAATGCGCGGCAGACGCTGGCGATTTCGCACTACGGCTATGTGTTGTCGCAGGGGCGCGTGGTGGCGCAGGGCACGGCCGAGGCGCTGGCCAGCAACGACGAAGTGCGCTCGGCGTATTTTGGCTGACGGAGAACTGACATGAACGATTTCCTGGCATTGCCTGCGCGCGAGCTGGCGGCGCGCATGGCGCGGCGCGAACTCAGCGTGGAGGCACTGGTACGCGCGTATATCGAGCGCATCGAAGCCGCCGAGGCGGGCATTCTGGCCTGGCAGCATTTCGATGCGGCGCAAGCGTTGGAGCAGGCACGGTGGCTGGATGCCGGGCCTGCGAGGGGCGCGTTGCATGGTTTGCCCATCGGCGTGAAGGACCTGATGGACACCGCCGACATGCCGACCACCTACGGCTCGCCGATCTACGCGGGGCATCGGCCCGGCATGGATGCTGCCTGCGTGGCGATGGCGCGCGCTGCGGGTGCCATGGTGATGGGCAAGACCGTGACCACCGAGTTCGCGACCTTCCAGCCGGGACCGACGCGCAACCCGCGCGCCCCTGCCGATGCGCCGCGCACGCCGGGCGGATCGTCCAGCGGGTCGGCGGCGGCGGTGGCCGCGGGCATGGTGCCCATTGCCTTCGGCACGCAGACCGCCGGGTCCATCATCCGCCCCGCAGCCTATTGCGGCGTGGTGGGCTACAAGCCAACCTACGGCACGCTGCCGTCGGCCGGCATCAAGTCCCTCGCGCCCAGCCTGGATACCGTGGGCGTGCTGGCGCGCTCGGTCGACGATGCGGCGTTCTTTATCGGGGCGTTGGCGCGCTTGCCGCTCACGCCGCAGGAGACCGGGCAGGCGCGGCCATTGCGCGTTGGCATTTGCCGCACGCCGCACTGGGAGCGTGCGGGGGATGACAGCCGGCGCGCGCTCGATGCAGCCGCGCGCTTGCTCGAGGGCCAGGGCGCCGTGTTGAGCGACCTGATGCTACCCGCTGAGTTCGACGAACTGACGCAGGCCCAGATCGACATCATGGCCTACGAAGCCGCCGCCGCCTTCGCGCCGGAAATGCGCGCGCGGCCGGATGGTTTCAGCAGCGGCTTTGCTACGTTGCTGGCGGCAGGCCGGGGCATCGACGGCAGCCGCTTCTTTGCCGCGCAAGCGCTTGCCAGTTCCGCGCGCGGGGCCTTCGAACAGAGGTTCGGCGCCGTCGACATCGTCCTGGCACCAAGCGCGCAGGGCGAGGCCCCCGCCGGCCTGGACGCCACGGGCGATCCCATTTTCAACCGCATGTGGACGCTCCTTGGCAATCCCTGCGTCCATGTGCCCACCGGCACGGGTGCGCATGGCATGCCGGTGGGCGTGACGCTGATCGGCCCGCACCGGGGCGATGCGCGCGTGCTGGCGGCGGCGCATGTCCTTGAGCGCAGCGTGGCTTGATGTGACGCGATGTGACGTGATGTGACAGACCCGAATCCCAGGAGAATCGATTGACTCAACAAGAGCAACTGGCGCAGCACGCGGCAGAACAGGCGCAGGACCATGTCAACAACGGCCGCTTGCAGGCAGCCATCGCAGGGCTGGCTGCTTTCGGCGGACGCGACGATGGCGGCGTCTCGCGTGAAACGCTGACCGATATCGATCTTGCCGCGCGGCGCTACCTGATCGAGCAGGCGCGCGCGCTGGGTTGCGAGGTGAGCACGGACGATTGCGCCAACCTGTTCTTCCGCCGCCCGGGCAAAGCCGATCTTCCGCCCGTGCTGACCGGCAGCCATGCCGACACGCAGCCGGTCGGCGGCAAGCTGGATGGCGCCTACGGCGTGCTGGCCGGCCTGGAAGTCATTGCCGCCCTGAACGACGCCGGTATCGAAACGCTGCGCCCGATCGAAGTGGTGGCATGGACCAACGAGGAAGGCAGCCGATTCGGCCCCGGCGCGATGGGGTCGAGCGCGTTTGTGGATCCGGCCTGCCTGCCGGCGTATCGCGCGTCGGTGGACGGCGCCAACGTCCGCTTTGGCGATGCGCTGGACGCGGCGCTTGCCGCCACGGATGATGTGCCGCGCCGCCCGATGCAACGGCCCATGTCGGCCTGCGTGGAGTTGCACATCGAACAGGGCCCGGTGCTGGAGCGCGCAGCGGTACCGCTGGGCGTGGTCACCGGCATCCAGAGCGTGCGGTGGTACCGCGTGGAATGCACCGGCATGATGGCGCATGCGGGCACCACGCCCATGGACGAGCGTAGCGATGCCATGGCCACCGCGGTCGGCATTGCCCACCCGTTGTACGCCTACGCCTACGCCGCCGCCGAGGCCGCCAGCCAGATGCGCCTGACGCTGGGCCGCTGGCAGGTCGGCCCCAACTCCGTCAACACGATTCCCGGCAAGGTAGAATTCACGATCGATGTGCGCTGCGTGGATGAGGCGGTGCTGGAGCGTTTCGAGGCAAAGCTGGATGCCGTGATCGCGCAGGCTCGGCCGCGCCAGGGCGGTATCACGTACGAATGCTTTTTCCGCCGCCCGCCCACGCACTTCCCCGCAGCCATGCTGAACCTGATCGAGCGGGCTTGTGCGCGGGCCAGCGAGCAGGCATCGCAGGGCAAGCCGCTGCACCTGACGTCCGGCGCGTTCCACGATGCCATGTACCTGGCGCAGCATTGCCCAACGGCCATGATCTTTGTGCCCAGCAAAGGCGGGATCAGCCATAACGCAGCAGAGGAAACCGCGCCGCACGAGCTGTTCCTTGGTGCGCAGGCGCTGGCCTATACGGTGGCCGCGCTCGCAAACCAATAGCCCCCAATGGCCCCAATAGCCCGGGTTCTTCATCTTCAACTTGTCTTGCACGGAACGTGATTTGAAAGCCAAAAGCGCCCTGGCGGTTGACCAGAACGATCCAAAAGATCAAAGCGACCCGAACCTCCAGAACGACAAGAAGACGCCCGCCGCCAGCCTGGGCGTGCGGCTGCGCCATGCGCGCCTGGTGTCCGGCTACACGTTGCTGCAGCTGGCGCAGAAGGCCGGCTGCTCGGAAAGCCTGATCTCCAAGCTGGAGCGCGGCCTCGCCTCCCCGTCGCTCGCCATGCTCCACCGGCTCGCGGTGGCGCTGGACACCAATATCGCCGCGCTGACGAGCGAGGACAACCCAAGCGAAAGCCCGATCAAGCGCCAGGGCGAGCGCCCGGTCATCAAGGCCGGCGGCATCGCGCTGGAGCGCCTGGTGCTGGCCAAGCGCGGCGGCTTGCTGCAGGCCAACATCCACATTGTGTCGCCGGGCGAAGCCAGCGATGGGCAGATCGAGCACGTCGGCGAGGAAGTCGGCTATGTGCTCGAAGGCACGCTTGAGCTGACGCTGGGCGATACGAGCTACACGATTGGCGTGGGCGATGCTTTCACGTTCCCGAGCAGCGTGCCGCACGGCTACCGAAACGTCGGCACGGGCGTGGCGCGGGTGTTGTGGGTCAATTCGCCGGCAACGTTCTGACTGCCTTCGTACAGGTATTTCCTCACGCACACGCCTCAAGCTGGCGAGTCACGTTGACGGCGCCTGCTGAGCCTGCTGTAATAACTGTTGTTAACAGTTAGGAGCGCCAACATGCCAACCAGCGTTGCCCTTGGCAGTCACTTCGAGACCTTCATCCGTGAACAGGTGCAAAGCGGACGCTTCAATAATCTCAGCGAGGTGGTGCGCGCAGGCCTGCGATTGCTTGAGCAGCAGGAACAGCGCAACCAGTTGGAACTGGAAGCGTTGCGGGCGGAGATCGCTGCGGGTAGATCGAGTGGCGCGCCTAAGCCTGCTGAAGAAGTCTTTGCCAGGCTCGAGGCCAAGTATCGGTCCTCTGACAAAAGCAAACATCGCTGATGCGGCTCACGATCACGCCGCTGGCCGAGCAGGATCTGGAAGCCATTGCCGATTACATTGCAGCGGACAACATTGAGCGTGCGCTGACTTTCACCGTGGAGCTGCGCGAGCAATGCCGACGGATCGCCAGCAATGCTCGGGGATATCGCCGCCGCGCCGAGCTGGGTAGTGATATCCGCTCCTGCTCTTACGGCAACTACGTGATCTTTTTCGCGGCCGGCCGTGACGAAGTGACTGTTATCCGTGTCCTGCACGGCGCCCGCGATTTCCCGACAATCTTTGATTCCGGCGAACCAGAGGTGTAGCTTGCCCGGGCCGATCCCGCCCCGCCCCCACCCTTGACACCCCCCAACCCCCCATGTTCCAATCCGCCCACATTCTGATTTGGGTCGACGCCCAAGCCAACCTGCCTTCCCGGGCAAGGTGGATCGCGAAAGCGGATGTGGCTCCTTGCGGAGCAACCAAACGGGCCATGCGTCGACCCTCCTTGCACGGAGGGTTTTTTGTTTTCTGCCTCAGTCACAGTCATTGATCGCGATATCACACGCAGCCGCTTCCAGGGCTGCCTGCTCGGCGGCGCTGTGGGCGACGCACTGGGCGCTCCCGTAGAGTTCCTGTCGCTAGCGGAGATCCGCGAGCGCTTCGGCAAAGACGGCATCACCGGCTACGCCCCCGCCTACGGCGGCATCGGCACCATCACCGATGACACGCAGATGACGCTGTTCACGGCGGAGGGCTTGCTGCGGGCATGGGTGCGCGGCGCAAGCCGGGGCATCGGCAGTGTTCCTTGCGTGGTCTCGCGCGCTTATCTGCGCTGGTTGCTGACGCAGGGGATCCAGCCTGCGTTCCATCGCGACGTGCTGTCGGACAAGCCGGGATGGCTGTACCAGCAGGCGGCGCTGCACAGCCGGCGCGCGCCGGGAAACACTTGTTTGTCGGCGCTGGAGGCCATGCTCAAGCCGGGAGAGCCCGCGCGCAACGACAGCAAGGGCTGCGGCGGCGTGATGCGTGTGGCGCCGGCCGGCCTGTTTGTGTGGCGGCGGCCCGTGCAGCGATCCCCTCAGGATGCCTTTGACCTGGGAGCGGAGCTGGCCGCGCTTACCCATGGACATCCAAGCGGATCGCTGACGGGCGGCGTCCTGGCCGTGTTGATCCGCGAGCTGGCCGACGGTGCGGCGTTGCCCGCTGCTTTGTCGACCGCCAAGGCGTGCCTGTCCGCACAGCCGGATCACGAGGAGACGCTGCTGGCCATCATCCACGCGCAGGCGCTGGCTGTCTCTGGCGTGGCGCATGATGACGCTATTGCGCGGCTGGGTGAGGGGTGGGTGGCGGAGGAGGCGTTGGCGATCTCCGTCTACTGCGCGCTGGTCGCGCGTGATTTCCGTCATGGTGTTGTGCTGGCGGTGAACCATGATGGCGACTCGGATTCGACTGGCGCCATCACGGGCAATCTGCTGGGCACGCTGCTTGGCGTGGAGGCGATCCCGCCGGAGTGGCTGGCGCCTTTGGAGCTGCGTGAAGTGATCACCGAGCTTGCTGACGACCTGAGCGTGTTCCCTGAGTGGGACGTGGGCATCGATTCGGCGGACGGGGAACTGGTTCAGCGGATCTGGACGAAGTATCCTGGGCTTTGAATTATTGGGTGCTTCGGTTTTCTCTTCTCCGATGAAATGGGAGTGGGGCCGGGGGAAAGGGCGGGCGATTGCGCAACGTGATGCGCCTCGCTCTTGCGAATGCCCGCCCTCTCCCCCAACCCCTCTCCCGCACGCGGGAGAGGGGAGCACGACAACGCAGAGCCGACTAGCCCAGCGAGGAATCGACCAACGCCGAAGTCCCATGAACCAACTTTAAATCGCCGATCCCATGAATCATGAAGAAGAACTCAGGGTCGCAAAGCGTAAGGCATTGGCTTTGCTGCTTTTCGCGTTTGCCGTCTTCGTGGCCACCATCCTCCTGCCGCGCGTGCCGCTGACGGATGGCGTGCGGGCGGCGGCGGAGGCGGCGCTGGTTGGCGGGCTGGCGGACTGGTTTGCCGTGGCGGCGCTGTTCCGGCGGATTCCGTTGCCGGGCTTTGCACGCCACACCAACATCATCATCCGCAAGCGGGACGATATTGCGGATGGCCTTGCGGTGTTCGTGAAGGAGAAGTTCCTGGATGTGCAGTCCGTGGTCGCGCTGATCGAGCGGCACAATCCGGCGCTGGTGGTCACCCAGTGGCTGGATTCCGCCGCCAACGCGCGGCAGATCGGCGACATGGTGGTGACGTTCGCAAGCGGCATGCTGGATGTGATGGACGAGCGGAACATCCAGTCGCTGTTGAAGCGGGCGGTGGATACGATGATCGACAAGGTCGATCTGTCGGAGTCCGCGGCGACGATTCTCGATAGCCTGACCAAGAACGATCGGCACCAGGCGCTGCTTGATGAGACCATCGCGCAGTTGATCGCCTTGCTCAACGAGCCTTCCGCGCGCGCCTTTATCTCGGAGCGGATCGTGGAGTGGCTGAAGAGCGATCACCCGATGAAGGAGCGGCTTCTTCCCACCGAGTGGATCGGGAGCAATGGCGCGGACCTGATTTCCGAGGCGCTGAGCCGCGTTCTGACCCAGATTGAAGAGGATGCCAATCATGAACTGCGCAAGCGCTTCGATGCAGCCGTGCAGCGCCTGATCGCGCGGCTGAAGCACGATGCGTCGTTCCACGCCAAGGCCGAGGAACTGAAAGCGCACCTGAAGCAGGATGGGGCGCTGAATGCCTACATCGGCGGGCTTTGGGCCGAGTGGCGCGATTGGCTGAAGCGCGACCTGGCGTGCGAGGATTCCGCCACGCACCGGAAGGTGGTGGCGGCGGGCCAATGGATCGGCGCCGAGCTGGCGCGCAATGAGTCCCTGCGCGCGTCGCTGAACGATCACCTGCGCGAGGCGGCTCGCAACATGGCGCCGGACTTCGCGGAGTTCATCACGCGGCATATCAGCAACACCATCCGCAGCTGGGATGCGCGCGACATGTCGCGGCAGATCGAGCTGAACGTGGGCAAGGACCTGCAGTACATCCGCATGAACGGCACCATCGTGGGCGGGCTGATTGGCGCAGCGCTCTACCTGCTGGCGCAATTTCCCGCCTTCCTGGGGCGTTAGGGAACCCCGGCTCCCGAACGTCATGGTCATGCCGATCGCAGAGCCAAAGCGTGGTTCAATACGCGCAGTACCGATTCCTGCGCTGACCCATCATGACCCTGATCGACATCAAGAACCTCCAGCAAGCCGCCGCCGCATTTGGCGAGGCGCGCGGCTGGGGCAAATATCACAGTCCCAAGAACCTCGCCATGGCCCTCAGCGTGGAAGTGGCCGAGCTGGTCGAGATCTTCCAGTGGAAGACCGAGGGCGAAGCGCGCGAGATCATGTCCACCGACGAGCGCGAGCATGTGGAGCAAGAGCTGGCGGATATCACGATCTACTTGTCACAGTTGCTGAACGCGCTGAATGTGGACCTGGATGCAGCGGTGAAGGCCAAGATGGAAATGAACGCGCTGAAGTATCCGGCGAAGACGGGTGGCGCGGCTTGAGATAGCGAAGCGCCTAAGGCAAGGGCGCCGCCCTTTGGGGCTACGGCGTTTCTTCTGAACGATGGAGGGGGAGGCCAGCGGCTGCTAGCCTCCCCCGCTTCGTTCAGAACGCGTACAGGCGTGCTGGATTTTCCACCAGGACCTGCTGCCTGAACCTAGCCGTGGGAAGCCAGTCCCGGAGGGAACGCGCGAGCGTTCCCTCCGGCAGCGTGCGGTAGGCACTGACATCGTGCGCGGCCTTGCCCGGTTCACGCGCGGTGTGTGGCCAGTCGCTGCCCCACAGCACGTGCCGGGGCGCAGCCCGAAGGAAAGCCGCAGCCCAGGTGCGGGCTGCGTCGTCTCCCTGCATGCCTGCGCAGGCGAGCCGGTACGGTGCGGAAAGCTTGATGTATGCATTGCCGGAGCGCAGCAGCGCCTGCAAGGCGCTCGCGCGCGCGTCGTCATGGGCCAGCGTGGCCGGCACCATGGCGAAATGGTCCAGGCCAGCCTGGTAAGCGTCTCGCTGGTCGAGCCGGAGATTTTTCGCACCATAGGCATAACAAGGCGTCGCGGGCGGCCACTGACTCCGGCCGCGCAAGCCTTCCACGATATATTGGTCGCCTCCCATGGGCAGCCTACCCATCAGGGAGCTCGCAAGAAGAGGGAAGGGGCCACGGGGGCAGGTTTGCAAAAATGACTGCAAATTTATAGAATGCATGCAATGAAAGCATTGCTATGAGGTGAAGTATGCCAGTCATTACCGTTCGCAACGTACCCGACGAAGTGCATCGCGCGCTGCGGGTGCGCGCAGCGATGCATGGACGCAGCACCGAGGCGGAAATCCGTGACATTCTCGAGCAGGCCGTGCATCCAGAGGGGCGCGTCAAGCTGGGTTCGCTACTGGCCGAAATCGGCCGAGAGGTCGGCGGCGTCGATCTCGAGATCGAGCGCGACAAGATCGCGACTGAGCCGCTGAGCTTCGAATGATCCTGCTCGATACCAATGTCGTATCCGAGCCGCTGAGGGCGGTCGGCGATCCGTCGGTGCTAACGTGGATCGATGCGCAGAATATTGAAACGCTCTACCTGGCGGCGATCAGTCTGGCGGAGTTGCGTTTCGGTATCGCCGCGATGCCGGCGGGCAAGCGTAGGGAGATCCTGCAAACGAGCCTGGAACGGCGCGTTTTGCCATTGTTTGCAGGCCGAATCCTGTCATTCGACGCCGCGGCATCGAGTGCCTATGCGGAAATCCGCGCGCGAGCAAGGGCCCAGGGCATGGCGATCGCGACCGCAGACGGGTATATCGCTGCCACGGCTGCCGCCAATGGCCTGACTGTGGCGACGCGGGATACCGCCCCATTTGAGGCGGCTGGCCTTGAGATAATTAATCCCTGGGCCAACGCTTAAGTCCGCAGCAGCCCCCATCCCAATGCTGGCCGGCAATTCCGGCCACTTCCATGCTGGAGCACTCGCACCGCCATGAAGATCCTGATCGCCAGACTGAACCACGAAACCAATACCTTCTCGCCGGTGCCGACGCCGCTGTCGTCGTTCCATCCGCACTATGGGGAGCAGGCGTATCGGGCCAGCAAGAACACGCGCACGGCAATTGGTGCCTTTATCGATCTGGCGGAGGCGGCGGGTGCCGAGTTCGTGGTGCCGGTCTCGGCTGGCGCTAACCCGAGCGGCCGCGTTGCGGCGCAGGCCTATACCGCGCTATGCGATGCCATCGTCGACGCGGCGCCCGGCTGCGACGCGGTGATGCTGGACCTGCACGGCGCCATGGTGGCGGAGAACAGCGACGACGGCGAGGGCGACCTGCTCGAGCGGCTGCGCGCAGTGCTGCCCGACGTGCCGATCGCCATCGCGCTCGACCTGCACGGCAATGTCACGCAGAAGATGATCGAGCATGCCGACATCGCGGTCAGCTTCAAGACCTACCCGCACGTGGACATGTACGAAACCGGCGAGCATGCCGGCCGCCTGCTGATGCGCATGCTCGAGCAAAAGACGCGGCCCGCGCTGGCCTGGCGGCGCCTGCCGATGGTCACGCACACGCTGCGCAGCAATACGGGCGAAGGCGCGATGCAGCGCGCGGTGGCGGCGGCCAGGCAGGCCGAGGCCGATGGCATGCTGGCGGTGTCGGTGCTGGCCGGCTTCGGGCTGGCGGATATCGCGGCGCCCTGCCTGAGCGTGCTGGTGGTGGCCGACGGCGACCAGGCCGCGGCGCAGGCGGCAGCCGACAAGCTTGCCGCGCAGATCTGGGCGGAGCGCGCGGGCTTTGTCTATGAGAGCGAGCCGCTGGCTGAATCGATTGCGCGCGCCGGGCAACTGGCCGCGCAAACCGGCAACGGGCCGGTGCTGCTGCTGGACCATGGCGACAACTGCATGTCGGGCGGCACCTGCGACGATATGCAGGTCCTGCGCGAGGCCTTGCGGCAAGGCTTGGCCGGCATCGCGGTGGGGCCGGTGTGCGACCCGCAGGCCGTGGCTGCGATGATCGAGGCCGGCGTGGATGCCACCGTGACCTTGCCGGTGGGCAACAAGGTGCCGCTGACCCAGCTGGGCATCTACCCCGCGCCGCTGACGCTGACCGGCCGGGTGGCCGCCATCAGCAACGGCGAATACGTGATCAGCGGCCCCACCTACACCGGCGAGCGCATCCGCATGGGCCGCACGGCGCTGCTCGATATCGGCGCGGCGCAGGTGGTGGTGACCGAGACGCCGCAGGAGCACTGGGACCTGGGCATCTTCACGCATATCGGCGTGGATCCGCTGGCGCAGCGCTTCCTGCTGCTGAAGTCGCGCATGTATTGCCGGCCCGTGTTCGTGCCAATCGCGAAAGCGGTGGTGGAGTGCGATGGCGGCGGCGTGACGAGCTCGCGTTATGCGCAGTTCCCGTTTCAGCGATTGGCGCGGCCGGTGTATCCGCTGGAGGCGGACGTTGCCTTGCCCGCGTAGCCAGCTGCCCGACCCGCTCACGCGATATACGAAACCTCGGGCAGCGCGAACGTTTCGCGCACCAGTTCCGCGCGCCGGGTCACTTTCTCGCAGGATAGTTCGAGGTGGTCGCGCAGCAGGTCGGCGGCCTTGCGCGGCGCGCCATCGGCGGCGGCCTGCAGCACGGCGATGTGCTCGGACATGAACGGGTCCGCTTCGGGCATCGGCGTGGAGACGCCCAGCACGTGCTTGCTTAGCGTAAGGATGCAGCGCGTGCGCTGCAGGCTGCTGAGCAATTCCTTGTTGGGGCACTGCGAGAGCAGCTGCACGTGCAGGTCGTGCTCCAGGTTGTCCATGGCGGTGCGGCTGACCTTGGGGTAGACGCGCTGCACCTTGTGCAGGTCGCCGATCATCCGCTCGATCTCGGCCCGGTCGGCGTGGCCGATGGCGGCGCGCAGCGCGGCGGGTTCCACCAATGAGCGCAGTTCGTAGAGATCATGGATGCGCTTGGCGTCCAGCGGCGTGATGACCCAGCGCAGGCGCTCGTCTTTTTCCAGGATGCCCAGGCTTTCCAGGCGCAGCAATACATCGCGCACCACGGTCCGGCCCACGTTGAAGTGGCGGGCCAGTTCGATCTCGTTGACGCGATAGCGGCCGAACACCGACAGGTGCACCAGGTCGCGCTCCACTTCGTCGTAGATCACCTCCCAGCCCAGCGTCTTGCGCGCGACATC
The DNA here is from genome assembly GCF_044627735.1 of Cupriavidus sp. CuC1. Classification (NCBI taxonomy): domain Bacteria; kingdom Pseudomonadati; phylum Pseudomonadota; class Betaproteobacteria; order Burkholderiales; family Burkholderiaceae; genus Cupriavidus; species Cupriavidus sp. CuC1. The sequence continues at coordinate 24,011 of NZ_JBIUHC010000033.1, forward strand.
CGGCTCGCGGTCCACGCCCAGCATGGCGGGGTCCAGCGGGATGCGCCGGGGCGTGGTGCCCGCGGGCCCGGCCACGAAGCCGCGCCCTTCGAAGCGGCTGACCACGCCATCGGCTTCCAGCTCGCGCAGGGCCTGGCGCACCGGCGAGCGGGTGGAGCGCAGGATCTCGGCCACATGGCCTTCCAGCAATACCGTGCCCTGCTCCAGCGAGCCTTCCACGATGGCCTTGCGCAGCAGCTCGACGATGACGGCGTAGATCGGCGCGTGCCGTTGCGCTTCGTCGGCTTCCTGCATGAGTGCGAAGGGGGCGGTGCGCTTGTCTTGTCGCGCGGCCGTCGATGGACTCGGCACGTTGTCTCCGGATCGGTTGGCGGGTTTGGGTGGTGTTGGGTATTTCGTCAGGTACTTCGTCAGGTACTTCGTCGGGTGCGTCGCTCGTGGCGTCGGCATGGCGCCAAGTATCGGGCGGCGCATGAACGCGTGAACGCATGAACATATGATACACGGGTATCTCCATATATTGACGTTTGTCGGCAATAGTCATATATTTCGATCCATGCCGGCGCAAGGCCGCATCGAGACGAGAACAAAACACCGAGACAGGGTGGCGGCCAAGCCGGCGCTGCCCATAAAAGAGCGATAGGGCGCATCCCCGATGGACTACCAGTTCGATTTCAGCTTCCTGTCCGCCAACTGGCGCGAACTGCTCGACGGGGCATGGCTGACCCTGCGCATGTCTGTTGCGACCATCGTGCTTGGCTTTGTGCTGGGAACGGCGCTGGCGGTGGTGCGCACGCAAGGCCCGGCCTGGGCGCGTCGCTGCGTCACGGGCTATGTGGATGTGATTCGCAATACGCCGCTGGTGATCCAGGCGTTCTGGCTGTTCTTCGGGCTGGCGGCGGTGCATGTGCGCGTGCCGGCGATGGCGGCGGCGGTGCTGGCGCTGGTGGTCAACGTATCGGCCTACACCACGGAGATCGTGCGCGCGGGCATCGAGTCGGTGCCGCGCGGCCAGTTGGAGGCCGCATCGTGCCTGGGGCTGTCGCGCTGGCAGGTGCTGCGCCTGGTGGTGCTGCCGCAGGCGGTGGAGCGCATGTACCCGGCGCTGATCAGCCAGTTCGTGCTGATGATGCTGGCCACTTCCATCATGTCGCAGATCTCGGCGGAAGAGCTCACTGCGGTGGGCTACCGCATCCAGTCGGAGACGTTCCGCGGCTTTGAGATCTACATCGTCATTGCCGTGGTGTACCTGGTGCTGTCGTGGCTGTTGCGGCTGTCGATGGCGGGCGTGGGTGCCATCGCTTTCACGCGCCGCCGGCGCCTGAAGACGGCGCTCTGATTCCGCACGCTTCCTCTTTTCCCTTCTTCTACTTTCCTACTTCCTTTCGACGCGGAGCCAAGCATCATGTCCAGCCTTTCCCTGGATCAAGTCTTGTTCATCCTGCGCGGCGCCGGCTGGACGCTGTTGCTGTCAGCCATGGGCTTTGTCGGCGGCGCGCTGGTGGGCCTGCCGCTGGCACTGGCGCGCAGCCGCGGCGGCCGCGTGCTGCGCATGGTCACCGGCGCCTTCGTGCAGCTGGTGCAGGGCGTGCCGCTGCCGGTGATCATGTTCGTGGTGTATTTCGGCATCAGCGTGGGCGGCTTCGACCTGCCCGCGCTGGTGGCCGCCGGCATCGCCATGACGGCGTATTCCAGCGCCTACCTGGCCGAGATCTGGAAGGGCTGCATCCAGGCCGTGCCGCGCACGCAGTGGGAGGCGGCCGAGTGCCTGGCGCTCACACCGCTGCAGCGCGTGGCGCACGTGATCCTGCCGCAGGCCGCGCGCATCGCGGTGGCGCCCACGGTGAGCTTCCTGGTGCAGATCGTGAAGAACTCCTCGTACGCGGTGGTGATCGGCTTCTTCGACCTGACCTATTCGGCACGGGTGGTGAACAACTCCACCTTTGAGCCCTTCGTGGTGTTTTCCATCGCGGCGGTGCTTTATTTCGCGATCTGCTATCCGCTGTCGACGCTGTCGTACAAGCTGGAGCGCCGCTTCAAGCGGGTTTGAATGCGGGTTTGAATGTGGCTGTGAGAGCGGACCCGAATCAGCGGGAAACACAAGACATCATGGAGACAAGCATGGAAGACATCGTCCGCTTCGACAAGGTGAGCAAATCCTTCGGGCAGGTGGAGATCCTCAAGGGCGTGAGTTTCTCGGTGCGCGCCGGCGAGGTGGTGGCGCTGATCGGCCGCAGCGGCTCGGGCAAGAGCACGGCCCTGCGCTGCATCAACGGCCTGGAGCGCGTGAACGGCGGCGCGTTGCACGTGTGCGGCCGCGCCATGCACGAAGACAACGTGCCGCTGGGCGAGCTGCGCAAGGAAGTGGGCATCGTGTTCCAGAGCTACAACCTGTTCCCGCACCTCACCGTGGAAGAAAACGTCATGCTGGCGCCGCGCAAGGTCAAGGGCGTTGGCAGGAAGGAAGCGCGCGAGCTGGCCATGCACGTGCTCAAGCAGGTTGGCATGGAGGAGCGCGCCGGCTATTACCCGGAGCAATTGTCCGGCGGCCAGCAGCAGCGCGTGGCGATTGCGCGCTCGCTGGCGATGCGGCCGCGCCTGATGCTGTTCGATGAAGTCACCTCGGCGCTGGATCCCGAGCTGACCGGCGAGGTGCTCAAGGTGATCGAGCGGCTGGCCGAAGACGGCATGACCATGGTGCTGGTCACGCACGAGATGGCGTTCGCGCGCTCGGTGGCGGACCAGATCATGTTCATGCACCAGGGCATCGTCTGGGAAGGCGGCAGCGGCAAGCTGCTGGATGAACCTTCGACGCCGGAGCTCAAGCAGTTCGTCGGCAACGGCCTTTGATTTCCCGCTAGCCGGCACGACTCAACCTACACACACACGGAGACACCCCATGCACCTCAACCGCCGCCTGCTCGGCTCGCTCGCCGCCCTGCTGCTCGTTGGCGCATCTGCCAGCGCCTGGTCCGACACGCTCGACACCATCAAGCAACGCAAGAAGATCCTGGTCGCCGTGGATATCGGTGCGCCGCCCTACGGCATGCTCGACAGCCAGGCAAAACAAAGCGGCTCCGATGTGGAGACCGCCCGGCTGCTGGCCAAGGACCTCGGCGTGGAACTGGAGATCGTGCCGGTGACCGGACCGAACCGCGTGCCCTTCCTGCTGACCAAGAAAGCGGACGTGGTGCTGGCCTCGTTCTCGGTCACCGACGAGCGCAAGAACGTGATCGACTTCTCCGATCCCTATGGCGTGATCCCGGTGGTGGTGGGCGGGCCCGCGAAGGCCAGCCTCAAAAGCTTTGCCGATTTGTCCGGCAAGACCATCGCGGTCACGCGCGGCACCACCAGCGACCAGGAACTGAGCCGCGGCGCCAAGGAAGTGCCGGGCGTGAACATCGTGCGCTACGAGGACGACGCCACGACCAACACCGCCGTCTCCACCGGCCAGCAGGACTATCTCGCCGCCGCCATCAGCGTGATTCCCGCGGTGAAGAAGAGCAATCCCACGCGCGACCTGGAAACCAAGTTCGTGATGAAGGCCTATCCCTATGCGATCGGCCTGCGCAAGGGCGACACCGCGCTGAAGGCGTGGCTCGACAACTGGGTCAAGGCCAACCTGAAGAACGGCAAGATCAACAGCATCTACAAGCAGTACTTCGGCATCGCGCTGCCGGACGAAATGATCAAGTAAAGCCCGCACGAACCGGCAGGGCGACCATTCAACCGCGAGAAACCACCCCATGAGCACAGACAGCATTGTCGCCGCCCCCGCGCAGCTTCCCCGCACGCCGCGCACCATCCGGCTGCATCCCGATGACGACGTGGTCATTGCCCGCGACCAGATGGTGGCCGGCACGCCGGTCGCCGACGAAGGCGTGACCGTGATCGGCCTGGTCCCGCCCGGCCACAAGATCGCCACCCGCGCGATCGCCAGTGGCGAAGCGGTGCGGCGCTACGGCCAGATCATCGGCTTTGCCAGCCAGGACATCCGCGCCGGCCAGCACGTGCATACGCACAACCTGGCCATGGGCGATTTCACGCGGGACTATGCGTTCAGCGCAGAGGCCCGCGCGGTGCAACCGGTGGCGCAGCCGGCCACGTTCGATGGCATCAAACGCGCCGACGGCGGCGTGGCCACGCGCAACTACATCGGCATCCTGACCTCGGTGAACTGCTCGGCCACGGTGGCGCGTGCCATCGCGGATTATTTTCGCCGGGACATCCATCCGGAGGCGCTGGCCGCCTATCCCAATGTGGATGGCGTGGTGGCGCTCACGCACGGCGTGGGCTGCGCGGTCGATCCGCAGGGCGAGGGGCTGGCGGTGCTGCAACGCACGCTGGGCGGCTATGCCTGCCATCCCAACTTTGCCAGCGTGCTGGTGATCGGCCTGGGCTGTGAGACCAACCAGATCTCCGCGCTGCTGGCGACACAGGGGCTCACGCACAGCGACCGGCTGCAGACCTTCACCATCCAGGACACCGGCGGTACCACCAAGACCATTGCCCACGGCATCGAGCTGGTCAAGGCGATGCTGCCGAAGGCCAACGCGGTGGAGCGCCAGCCGGTGCCGGCGCACCATCTGGTGGTGGGCCTGCAATGCGGTGGCTCGGATGGCTACTCGGGCATTTCGGCCAACCCGGTGCTGGGCGCGGCGGTGGATTTGCTGGTGCGCAATGGCGGCACCGCGATCCTCTCCGAGACGCCGGAGATCTACGGCGCCGAGCACTTGCTGACGCGCCGCGCGCAAACACCGGAAATCGGCCAGAAGCTGGTGGCGCGCATCCGCTGGTGGGAGGCCTATTGCGAGCGCCACGGCGCCAGCATGGACAACAACCCCTCCGCCGGCAACAAGGCGGGCGGCCTGACCACGGTGCTGGAAAAATCGCTGGGCGGCATCGCCAAAGGCGGCTCCACCAATCTCGCCGAAGTGTACGAGTACGCGCAGCCGGTGCGCGTGCGCGGCCTGGTCTTCATGGATACGCCGGGCTACGACCCGATCTCCGCCACCGGCCAGGTGGCGGGCGGCGCCAACCTGATCTGCTTCACCACCGGGCGCGGCTCGGCCTACGGCTGCGCGCCCTCGCCCTCGGTCAAGCTCGCCACCAACACGGCGCTATGGCAGCGCCAGTCGGACGACATGGACCTGAACTGCGGCACGGTACTGGACGGCAGCGCCACCATCGCCGAACTGGGTGCGGCGTTGTTCCAGCTGATGCTGGACACGGCCTCCGGCAAACGCTCGCGCAGCGAGCTCCATGGCTACGGGCAGAATGAGTTCGTGCCCTGGCAGCTGGGGGCGATTACCTGAACGTGGATGGTTGCCCGGGCGTGCCCCGGGCAACAGCCGGCGCGCCGTGCGATCCCGGTTGCCGGCGTGGCGGACCGGCTCGGTCGCCATGTGCCTGGCCTGCTCAGACCGTTCTACGCCCGCCGTTTGCGGCCGCGCGCCGCGCGGTCTTCGAGGCCGGCTTGCCCGCGTCGGGCACCGGCTCATCAAACGCATCGGCCGCCAGCAGCACGCCGGCTGAGACGATGTACTCCGCCGCGCTTTCGATATCTCCCTGCAGCGCGGCCCGTGCCGCAACGCCATCCCTGCGCTTGAGCGCCGCAACCAGCCGCGCGTGATGATTGACCGCTACCTGCTCGCCCACGCGGCGGGAGCCGGAGCGCAGATCGTGATTCAGGATCGGGCCGATACGCAGCCACAGCGCTTCAATCATCTGCAGCAGGATCGGCATGCCGGCGCTCTTGTAGACGGCGAAATGCAGTTCCTTGTTGACGGAGATCAGCTTTGAGCTGTCCGGCCTGGACCGTGCCATCTCTTCCGCGAAGCGGTCATGGAGGGCGGTGACCTGCACGATCGCGGCGTCGCTCAGGTGCTCGGCCGCCTGCTCTGTCGCCAGTCCTTCCAGATTGACCCGGATACTTGTGATCTCCCGGAACTGGCTCACGCTCATGATCGGCACGCGCAACGCGCGGTTCGGCGTCAGTTCCAGTGCCTGCTCCGCCACCAGGCGATGCACCGCTTCGCGCACCGGCATCACGCTCACACCCAGCGCAGCGGCAGTGCTGCGCAGCGAGATTTGTTCGCCGGGCATCATGTGGCCGCTGATCAACAATTCGCGCAATTGCGCATAGACGTCTCCACTCAACGTCTGGCGCTTCAAAGGGGTCACAAGTTCGGGTAGGGACATGCGGAAATCATAGCACTTCATAGCACATAGGGTATTCCCTATTTGAGATCTGTGATCACAGATATAACATGGCGGCCATGGAGGCAAATCGCCTCATGCATGGAGCTGACCAATATGTGGAATGACAACTCTCTCGCGGGCAAGCGAGTCCTGGTGACCGCTGGCGCCGACGGCATTGGCCTGGAAATCACCCGCGCCTTTGCGCAGGCGGGCGCCAACGTGCTTGTGTGCGATGTCCAGGGCGCCAGCCTGGAGCGCCTCGCGGCCGAGCTGCCGGCGGTGCATGGATGCCGGGCTGATGTGTCAAGCGAGGCCGACGTGGCCGCCATGTTCGAGACCGTCGATCGCACGCTCGGCGGCCTCGACATCCTCGTGAACAACGCCGGCGTGGCGGGCCCCACTGGTGGCGTCGAGACCCTGGCCCTGGCCGATTGGGAGCGCACCCTCGCGGTCAATATCACCGGTCAGTTCCTGTGCGCCCGCCTGGCCGTGCCGCGCCTGCGCCAGGGAAAGAGCCCCGCCATCGTCAACCTGTCATCGGCTGCCGGCCACCTCGGCATGCCCGGGCGTTCGGTCTACTCGGCGTCCAAATGGGCGGTCATCGGATTCACCAAATCGCTGGCACTGGAACTCGGCGCCGACGGCATCCGCGTGAATGCCATCCTGCCCGGCGCGGTCGATGGCCCGCGCATCCGCGCGGTCATCGCGGCAAAAGCCGAGGCGCTGGGCAAGCCCCTGGAAGACGTCACGCGGGCCTACACGTCGCAAGCCGCGCTCGGGCGCATGGTGACGGCGCGCGACATCGCCAACATGGTGCTGTTCGCGTCCAGCGACCTGGCCGCCAACGTCACCGGCCAGGAGCTGGCGGTCGATGGCCTGACGCAAGCGCTTAGCTGACCTCACCTCCACCAACCGATTTCACACGGAGCCCGCCATGGCCGCCCGATCCAAAGCCATCATCACCTGCGCCCCCACCGGCGCGATCCACACCCCCAGCATGTCGCCGCACCTGCCGGTGACCGCCGACGAAATCGCCACCGCCGCCATCGATGCGGCCAAGGCCGGCGCGGCCATCCTGCACCTGCACGCGCGCGATCCGAAGGACGGCCGGCCGTCGCAGGACCCGGCGCTGTTCCGGCCGTTCCTGTCGAAGATCAAGGCGGCCACGAATGCCGTGATCAACATCACCACCGGCGGCAGTCCGCACATGACCGTGGAGGAGCGCATGCTCCCCGCCACGACGTTCAAGCCGGAACTGGCCTCGCTGAACATGGGCTCGATGAACTTCGGCCTGTTCCCGATGCTGGATCGCTTCAAGGAGTTCGCGCACGAGTGGGAGCGCGAGCATCTGGAGAACAGCCGCAACCTGATCTTCAAGAATACCTTCAGCGATATCGAGAACATCTTGAAGATCGGCAACGCCAACGGCACGCGCTTCGAGTTCGAGTGCTACGACATCAGCCACCTGAACAACCTGAAGCATTTCCTGGACCGAGGCCTGGTCAAGGCGCCGGTGTTCGTGCAGTCGGTCTTCGGCATCCTGGGCGGCATCGGTGGCGATCCGGAAGACCTGATGCATATGCATCGGACCGCGAACCGGCTGTTCGGCGACCAGTACCGCTGGTCGATCCTCGGCGCCGGCCGCAACCAGATCCCGCTGGCCACCATCGGCGCGGCGATGGGCGCCAACGTGCGCGTCGGCCTGGAGGATTCGCTGTGGATCGGCCCGGGCCGGCTGGCGGCATCGAGCGCCGAGCAAGTGCTGCGTATCCGCAGCGTGCTTGAGGCGTTGAACATCGATGTCGCGACGCCCGACGAGGCTCGCGAGATCCTCGGTCTGAAGGGCGCGGCGAACGTGGCCTTTTAAAGGCCCGCGCTGCGAGCGCAGGCACGCAAGACAACATGCGCACGCCGGAGGCCTTGATGCCTCCGGAACATAAAACAGATACCGCCGACAGGAGATCCAGGCCATGTCCACCACTTATGTGCAAACCGCGCGAGAAGCGCCGCTAGCCGATCAGCGCTCGTTGAATGCGCTGTTGTTCAGGAAGCTGATGCCGCTCCTGGTGATGGCCTACGTGATCAGCTTTCTCGATCGCACCAATATCGCGCTGGCAAAGAGCCATATCGCGGTCGACCTGGGCATCTCCGCGGCGGCCTATGGACTGGGTGCGGGCCTGTTCTTTCTCAGCTACGCGCTGCTGGAGGTCCCCAGCAACCTGATCATGCACAAGGTGGGGGCGCGCTTCTGGATCACGCGCATCATGATCACCTGGGGCTTGCTGTCCGCGGGCATGGCCTTTGTCAGCGGCGAGACCTCGTTCTATGTCATGCGCCTGTTGCTGGGCGCGGCGGAAGCGGGACTGTTCCCCGGTGTGATGCTTTACCTGACCTACTGGTTCGGCCGCAAGGAGCGGGCGCGCGCGACGGGATACTTCCTGCTGGGCGTGTGTATTGCCAACATCCTTAGCGGGCCGCTCGGCGGCGCGCTGCTGCAGATGGACGGCGTGCTGGGATGGCGGGGCTGGCAATGGATGTTCGTGCTGGAAGGCCTGCCGGCGGTGGCGTTTGCCTTCGTCGTGTGGAAGAAGTTGCCGGACGGCCCCGCCAGCGCATCCTGGCTGTCGCCAGAGGAAGCCCGCGAGGTGGAGCGCCGGCTGGCGGCGGAGCAAGCCGAGGAAGCGGCTGCCGGACACGTCGGCCACTCGTTCCGGGGCTGCCTGGCCGATCGCCAGATCTGGCTCGCGATCTTTGTGTACTTCTGCCACCAGATCAGCATTTACACAGTCATCTTCTTCCTGCCGGGCATCATCGGCACCTATGGCAAGCTGTCGCCGCTGCAAATCGGCCTGCTCAACTCCCTGCCATGGATCGCGGCGGCCATCGGCGCCGCGGCGCTCCCGCGCTTCGCCAGCAACCCGCAGCGTTGCCGCCGCATGCTGATTGCGGGGCTTGCCGTGATGTCGGCCGGCCTGCTGCTCGCGGCCTATGCCGGCCCGGTGGTCGCCATGGTGGGCTTCAGCCTGACGGCATCGATGTTCTTCGTGGTGCAGTCGGTCATCTTCCTTTTTCCGTCGTCGCGTCTTGCTGGCGTGGCGCTGGCGGGCGGGCTCGCGCTGGTCAACACCTGTGGGCTGGTCGGCGGATTTATCGGCCCGTCGGTGATGGGCGTGATCGAGCAGACCACGGGCAGTACGAAGAATGGCCTGCTGATCATTGCGGGGATGCTGGTCCTTGCCGCGCTCGCAAGTACTCGGCTGCGCCAAGGGCAGGAAGGGAAATCCGCCTGACCGGTGGCAAGCGATGCTGCCACGGGCCATGCCTCGGCGCAGCATCGCTGCCCGCTTGCCACAACAGCGGCTGATGGCGCATGTCAGCGCTGCGCCCGCCTTGGTGACGATCAGCGAGTCGTCCCAATATCGCCGCCCAGCCATAGCCTTCCCGCACATCCGCCGCCCGATCTTTCATTATTCCGGCATGTCCAGCCTCCCTACGCTGGGCTCCAGCAAACACTGACCTGGCACCCCGCCGGCGTCCAGAAATAAAACAGGAGACGGGGCTAGCCGGCAGGTGCATTCGTGCGACGCAACCGTATGGATACGCCGAGCCTGCCTCGCCGCGAGGAGCGCATGCCATGTCCGACGCATCGACGCTGGATGTCGAACGCTATATCGACGAAGCCGGTTTTACCCCCTTCCACTAGCTGCTGCTGTTGCTGTGCTTCCTGGTGATTCTTCTCGATGGCTACGACATGGCGGCGATTGCTTATGTGGCGCCGGCGCTGCTCGAAGAATGGAGGCTGCAGAAGGCGCAGCTCGGGCCGGCCATGAGCGCGGCGCTGTTCGGGCTGGCTTTTGGCGCATTGCTGGCGGGGCCGCTGGCCGACCGGATCGGGCGCAAGCCGGCAGTGGTGGTGTCGGCGCTGTTCTTTGGCGCGGGCAGCCTGGCGACGGCGTGGGCGTTTTCCATCGGCTCGCTGACGGCGCTGCGTTTCGCCACCGGGCTGGGCCTGGACGCGGCGATGTCGAACGCGATTACCTTGCTCGCCGAATATTGCCCCAGCCAGCGCCGCACCATGGCGGTGAGCGCGATGCTGTGCGGCTTTCCGCTAGGCGCGGGTGCGGGCGGGTTCTGCGCGGGCTTTCTGATTCCGGAGTTTGGCTGGCGCTCGGTGCTGCTGGCGGGCGGCGTGGCGCCGCTGCTGCTGTGTGTGCTGCTGGCGTGGCTGATGCCGGAATCGGTGCGCTACATGGTGCTCAAGGGGCAGTCCAGCGAGCGCGTGTGCGCGGTGCTGGCGCGTATCCGGCGCGAGCCGCTGGGGCACGTGCAGCGTTTTGTGATTGGCGAGAAGGCTGCGGGCGGGCGCTCCGCCGTGATGGCGATCGTGACCCGCCCTTACCGGCTCGGCACGCTGTTGCTGTGGTTTTGCTGCTTCATGAGCATGCTGGTGTTCTACATGATCGTGAACTGGATGCCCTTGCTGCTGAAGGAAGCGGGCGACGCGCGCCGCCTGCACGTTTGCGGGAGTTCGGCCGGCGCACCTGGCCGCCATGCTGCTGGCGGACGGCTGGCAGCATGCGTTGGCGTTGCCGCGCGACGTCATCAAGGGCATGGTGGGGCTGAGCGGTCTCTACGATATTCGGCCTTTGTGCGCAACGGATGTGAATGACTGGCTGCGGCTGGACGAGACGCAGGCTGCCGCGCTGAACCCTGCTTTATTGCTGCCGCAAACTGGCCCGCAGCTGCTGTTGGCGGTGGGCGAACTGGAGACGCAGGCCTTCGTCCACCAGACGTTGCATTGCCACGCCGCGTGCGCGGCGCGCGAGCTGCCGGTCCGGCTGGTGCCGGCGCCAGGCTTGAGCCACTTCAATATCGTCAACGAACTGGCCCGCGCCCACAGCCTGCTCTTTCGCGAGACGCTGGCGCAGATATTGTCCTGAAGGAAAATGGCCGGGTTCTCCACGCCGTAGCGCATCCGTCCTGGTCAAAACACACAAGCGTACGCCTACTACCCGCAATATTTCCTGCATCGTGCTCCAGGCGGAGCAGCCAATAAAAAAGCGGTCGCTCCTGCACATCAGGATCGCCCGCTTTTTGTCACGCCAAAACCCAGTCAATCAGCAGCCCTTGCTCAACTCCGCATCGATCGCCTCGAGCAGGCGCGGATCGTTCGCGGCCACGTCCGGCGCGAAGCGCGCCACTACCTTGCCTTCCCGGTCGACCAGGAACTTCTCGAAGTTCCACAGCACATCGGTGGCGTTTTCCGGGTTCACGCCGTAGCCCTTCAACCGCTCACGGAAAGGGCCGTCGCCGATGGCGGCAGGCTGGGCTTCGGTCAATGCCGCGTACAGCGGATGCTGGTCCGCCCCAAGCACCGAGACCTTCGAGAACATCGGGAAGTGCACGTCGTACGTCAGCTTGCAGAACTCCTGGATCTGCGCCTCGTCGCCCGGCTCCTGCCCCTTGAAATTGTTGGCCGGGAATCCCAGCACCTCGAGGCCCTCGGCGCGCTTGGCCTGGTACAACGATTCGAGCCCTTCGTACTGGGGCGTCAGGCCGCACTTCGATGCCACGTTCACAACCAGCAGCACGCGCCCGCGGAAATCCGCGAGCCGGCTGTCGGCGCCGTCGATGCGTTTCAGGGGGATGTCGTACAAGGTGCTTGCCATCTTTCGTCCTTACGGGAGCGCTACGGATTGCATGGAGCCGACAGTATGCCGGCCTTGGGTGATTCTTGCCGGCGGGCGTCCAGGTCTCCCAGGCATGCTGCATTGCAGCGTGAATGTGTTCTGTCCGCCCCCTGCGCCACTGAGTGCAACCGCACACCCATTTCCCCGTGGTATTTCCTAAACTGCAAGACACTCGCCAACTCCGCCGGTCCCCCCGCCGGCCGTCCCGCCATGCCGCGCCTTGTCTTTGCCTCTGCAATCCAGCGCCATATCCCGAGCCCGGAGCGGGAAGTGCCCGCGGCTACCGTCTGCGCCGCGCTGGAGGTGGCGTTTCAGGCGCAACCGGAGTTGCGCGGTTATATCCTGGATGACCAGGGCCAACTGCGCCGGCACCTCGCGGTGTTTGTCGATGGCTCGGCTATTCTCGACCGCCGGCGCATGAGCGATCGCGTGGGTGCCAGCAGCCAGATCTTTGTGGTGCAGGCGTTGTCCGGTGGTTGACGACGGCAGGCCGTTGAAGGCACGGGGCTGAAGCGAGGAGTCCTGCATGAACAATCAGCTTCTCATTGGCACGCGCAAGGGCTTGTTGATGTTGCAGCGCGATAGCGCGGGCGCGTGGAACCAGGAATCCGTGCATTTCCTGGGCGAGCCCGTCAGCATGGTGCTGGCCGATCCGCGTGACGGTGCCTTGTATGCGGCACTTAATCTTGGCCATTTTGGCGTCAAGCTATGGCGGCGCAGGGCGCGCAACGTGGAGTGGGAGGCTTGCGCGGTACCGGTATATCCACCCCAGCCGCAGCCGGATCCGGCACAGGAACAGGCCGTGCCAGGCGTACCCATCCCTGCGCAGACAGGCGATCCCGTGGCCTCCGTGCCACCGGTGCCATGGTCCTTGCAGCAGATCTGGTCGATGGAAACCGGCGGGACGGATGAGCCTGGCGTGCTGTGGGCCGGCACCTTGCCGGGCGGCTTGTTCCGCTCCGGCGACGGCGGCGCCAGCTGGGCGCTGAACCGGCCGCTGTGGGACCGCCCCGAGCGCAGCGAGTGGTTTGGCGGCGGCTACGACGTGCCCGGCATCCACTCCATCTGCGTGGATCCGCACGATAGCCGCCACGTCACCGTGGCCGTGTCGTGCGGCGGTGTGTGGCAGACGCGGGACGGCGGCAGGAACTGGGCCTGCACGTCGAGCGGCATGGTGGCCGACTACATGCCGCCGGAGCGGCGCGAAGATGGCAGTATCCAGGATCCGCACCGGCTGGCGCAATGTGCCGGCCATCCGCATGCGATGTGGGTGCAGCACCACGGCGGGATCTTTCGTTCCGGCGATGCCGGCATGCACTGGCAGCGCCTGCATGCCAAGCCGTCGAGCTTTGGCTTTGCGGTGGCGGCGCATCCGCGCCGGCCCAATACCGCGTGGTTCGTGCCGGCGGTGAAGGATGAATGCCGGGTGCCGGTGGACGGCAAGCTGGTGGTCACCCGCACGCGCGACGGCGGGGTGAGTTTTGAGGCATTCTCCGAGGGGTTGCCCGCGGCGCCGTCCTATGACCTGATCTACCGGCACGGGCTGGCGGTGGACCATACCGGCGAGCGGCTCGCCATGGGCTCCACCACCGGCGGCTTGTGGATATCGGAGAATGGCGGGGAGCGCTGGAAGCTGTTCTCGGCGCATCTGCCACCGATTTACTGCGTGCGCTTTGCTTGAGATGCCGGTGCGCGCTCAGGGCCCATCGATTACCTGAACAGGACGCGAACGCATGGCTGAAGCAAGCGCTAAGAAGACAACCAATGCCACCAAGGCCACCAAGGCCCCCACTGCTACCAAGGCCCCCACTGCCACCAAGACCACCATCGCCCGCGTCGGCATAGGCGGATGGAATTTCGCCCCCTGGCGCGACAACTTCTATCCCGCCAGCCTGACGCAGAGCCGGGAGCTGGAATACGCCAGCCGCCAGCTCACCGCCATCGAGATCAACAGCACCTACCACGGCACCCAGAAGCGTACCTCGTTCGCCAAATGGCGCGACGCGACGCCGGATGGCTTCGTGTTCTCGCTCAAGGCGTCACGCTTTGCCACCAACCGCCGCGTGCTGGCCGAATCCGGCGAGTCCATCGAGCGCTTTGTCGACAGCGGCATCGCCGAGCTGGGCGACAAGCTCGGGCCCATCGTCTGGCAGTTCGCGCCCACCAAGCAGTTCGACCCGGAAGATTTCGAGGCCTTCCTGGCGCTGCTGCCGGCATCGGTCGAAGGCCGCACGCTGCGCCATGTGCTCGAGGTGCGCAACGAGAGCTTCATGACGCCGGACTATCTCAAGCTCGCGCGCAAGTACAAGGCCGCCACCGTCTTCACGGACTCGGACAAATTTCCGTCCTTCGCGGATCTCACCGCGGATTTTGTCTATGCGCGGCTGATGCGCAGCGCGCAGACGCTGAAGACCGGCTATGCACCGACGGCGCTCGATGCGTGGGGCGAGCGGGTGAAGACGTGGGCGGCGGGCGGCATGCCCGAGGACCTGCCGCAGGTGGATGACAAGGCCGCGGCCAAGCGTAAGCGCGAGGTGTTCGTATTCTTTATCAATGGCGCCAAGGAGCGCGCGCCGGCGGCGGCGCAGGCGCTGCTGGAACGACTGGGGTGGGCGCCGGGCTGAGGCGCGCGCCCGATCCGTGCGGGCCTTGTGCGCGGCCAAGCCACGCGCGGCCCGGCTCAGGCCACGCTGGCGCTGCGCATCTGCGTTGGGGTCATGGCAAAGCGCGCGCGGAACACGCGCGCGAAATGGGCCTGACTGGCGAAGCCGCGGCGATAGGCGATCTCCGCCACGCTGTAGCGCCGCAGCGCGGGGGCACGCAGGTCGGTGGCAGCGCGTTCCAGCCGACGCTCCAGGATGACCTGGGAAACGGTGAGTCCGTCGGCGGCAAAGAGGCGGTTGAGGTGGCGCAGCGATACGCCCGCGGCTTGCGCCACTTGCTCTGCGCACAGCGCGGCATCGTGCAGATGGTCGTCGATGAAGCTGCGCGCCACCAGCATGTGCGAGGCACGCAAGGCGCTTACGCGTGCACCGCCGATCTGGTCGAGCAGCATGGCGCGCAGCAATTCGCAGGCTTCCTCCGGCACGCTCGCCGCGTCGGCGGCGGCGGGGCGACGCATGACCCCGGCCAGCAGCTTGCGCAGGGCGACGCTTAGCACGCGGCCCGAGCCGGTGCCGGCGTGGATCTTGACCGGACGTGCCGGCGTGTCCCGCACGCAATGCGTGTGGAACCAGGCGCTCGGCATGTCGAGCAGCAACAGGCGCATATTGCCGGTGAAGCCGAACAGGTAGGCGTGGCGGGTGTCATAGACGAGCAGCTCGCCGGGCTCGACCTGCTCGCAGGCCTTGCCCTGGTAGAAGAAGGCGCTGCTCTCCAGCACCAGCGAGGCGAACACCGAATCCTTCGGGTGCATGCGCGCCAGATGCGGCGTGCGTTCGATCACGTGCTCGTTGCCGCGGATCTCGGCCAGCCGGACCACGCCGAGATCGACATTGCTTTGCGTCGCGCGCAGCCCGCCTTCGGCGAACGAGGAGCATTTCAGGCCGACCAGCACGGAGGCGTTGTAGGCCTCCCAGTAGTCCAGCCGCTGGCTGGGCGGGACGGCATCGGTCGAGATCTGCAAAAACGGGGGAGGGCGTTGAGTTGGCACGGGTGTCTCCTTCTTCCGGCCGGCCGGCCGGCTGGCGTCATTCTTCTGCGCCTTGGCCGTCCACGCAGTATAGAGAAGTCGCGCGCCGCGCCAGCTTGAGGAAATCCCGGATGCCGTGCATACGCTCGGCCAGGCATCTCAGCCGAGCATGAAGTCCGCGCAGCGTTCGGCGATCATGACAGTGGGGGCGTTGGTGTTGCCCGAGACCAGCTTCGGCATCACCGAGGCATCGCACACCCGCAGGCGCCGCAGGCCACGCACGCGCAGTTGCGGATCGACCACGGCGCGATGGTCGCTTCCCATGCGGCAGGTGCCGCTAGGGTGGTACACGGTCTTGGCGCGCTCGCGCACGTAGTTCTCCAGCTCGGCTTGCGGCAGCTCGGTATCCGCGCCCGGCAGCAGTTCGCCCTCGACCACCCTCGCCAGCGATGGCATGCGCAGGATGGTGCGCGCGAGCCGCACGCCGCGAACCAGGGTGGCAACATCGTCCTCGTGGCTCAGGTAGCCCGCATCGAAGCGGATCGGCGAGGCCGGGTCCGCGTCGCGCAGGCGGATGGCGCCGCGCGAGCGCGGTCGGAGGAAGCTCGGGTTGACCGAGATGCCATGCCCCGGCAGGGGCTCGCGGCCCACATCACCCACCAGCACTGGCAGTACGTGGAACTGCACGTCGGCCCGGCCGCTGCCGCTGGTATCGAAGAAGCCGCCGCTTTCGACCACGTTGGAGGTCAGCAGCCCCGTCCTGAACAGCGAATACGCAAGCTCATGCCTCAGCGCCTTCAGGCCGCGGTCGTTGCCGAGCATGCTGATGGGCTCGCGCGCGCGGCCGTAGACGGAGACTTCGAGGTGATCCTGGAAATGCTGGCCGACATCGGGCGCATCGTGGGTGATGTCAATGCCGAGCGAGCTGAGGTGGGCGGCCGGCCCGATGCCGGATAGCATCAGCAGCTTGGGGCTGGCCAGCGCGCCGGCGGCCAGGACGACTTCGAGGCGGGCGCTGGCCGTGGCCTGCGTGCCGTCCGGGCGGCGGTAGGCCACGCCCGCGGCCGCGCCGTTCTCGAACAGGATGCGGGTGACGTGGCATCCCGTGGCCACGGGATGCCCCGGATACCTGCGCGCCGCCGCCAGGTAGGTCGAGGCAGTGCTGCCGCGCTGGCCGTCGAGCGTGGTGGTCTGGTAGAAGCCCACGCCGTGTTGGCGGTTGCCGTTGAAGTCGTGGTTGTAGGGGATGCCCATTTCCTGGGCTGCCTTGACGAAGGCCAGGCTGAGCGGATGGCGGTAGCGTGTGTCGCTGACCGGCAGCATGCCATCGGTGCCGTGTTGGTCGCCGGCAAGGCGTTCGTTGCGTTCTGCCCGGCGAAACACCGGCAGCACGTCATCCCAGCCCCAGCCGTCGCAGCCGGCGTCGCGCCAGTCGTCATAGTCGGCCGCTGCGCCCCAGATGTAGATCATGGCGTTGACCGAGCTGCCGCCGCCGAGCGTGCGCCCCTGCGGCACATGCATGGTCCGCCCGGCCGCCGCGGCCTGCGGCTCGGTCTCGTAGAGCCAGGTGCGCTCGGTACCGATGACCCGGACGAACGTTGCCGGCATCCGCACGAAGCGGCTGTCGTCGGCGGGTCCGGCTTCGAGCAGGAGCACGCTGTATCCGGCCGCCGCCAGGCGGTATGTCACGACGCAGCCCGCCGAGCCGCCGCCGACCACCACATAGTCGAATGCCTCGTCCTCGCCACGGTGCCTTTGCATGGATTGTCTCCTCGTTCCTGGTCGCCTTCCGTTTTCGCTTTCGTTTTCGTTTCCGTTTCCGTTCGCTCACAGGCGGGCATCGGTGGCACCATGAGCGCGGTGATGAGCTGCCTTGGCGTGGCCTGGGTGGTGTGGGGATTCGCCGTACCCGCGATCTCGGACCGCGTCGGGCGGCGTCCAGCCATGGTGGGCTTCTCCCTGCTGGCAGCGCTTTGCCCGTTGGCGTTTATCTACGTCGATTCGCCAGTGGCGCTGGGCGCGGCGGTGCTGCTCAGCTACACCGGCCTGGGATGCTTCACGCTGTTCATGGCGACCATCCCGGCCGAGACCGTTTCGCGCGGTGCCATGGCCACCGCGCTAGGGTTGATCATGGGCGTGGGAGAACTGGTGGGCGGCTTCGTTTCGCCGACCGTGGCCGGCTTTGCGGCGGATCGCTTCGGGCTGCCGGTGGCGATGTGGATGTCGGCCATCGGCGCGCTCGCGGCCGGCGTGCTGTCGCTCGGGCTGGTGGAAACCGCGCCCGCGCGCACCAGGGCACCGGATATCGGTGTTGACATCCCCAGCCCGTTATAATCCGGCATGACCTCAAGCCCTACCCAATCCGCAGCGCCCGCCGCTGCCGGCGCCTCTTTCTCCAAACTGCCTCTTTCGCCTGCCACGCTGGCGACGCTGGAGCAGCTCGGCTACCAGACCATGACCCCGATCCAGGCGGCCAGCCTGCCGATCGCGCTGGCCGGCCAGGACCTGATCGCGCAGGCCAAGACCGGCAGCGGCAAGACCGCCGCCTTCGCGCTGGCGTTGCTCAACCGGCTGGATGCGCGCCGTTTCGACGTGCAGGCGCTGGTGCTGTGCCCCACGCGCGAGCTGGCCGAGCAGGTCACGCAGGAAATCCGCCGCCTGGCGCGCGCGGAAGAAAACATCAAGATCCTGACGCTGTGCGGCGGCTCGCCGATGCGTCCCCAGGCCGACAGCCTGGCGCATGGCGCACATATCGCCGTGGGCACGCCCGGCCGCATCATGGATCACCTGGAGCGCGGCACGCTGAACCTGGAGGCGCTCAACACGCTGGTGCTGGACGAAGCCGACCGCATGCTCGACATGGGCTTCTTCGACGACATCGTCTATGTGGCGAGCCACTGCCCCAAGGAACGCCAGACGCTGCTGTTCTCGGCCACCTATCCGGAAGGCATCGCCAAGCTCAGCCAGCAGTTCCTGCGCAAGCCGCGCGAGGTCAAGCTGGAAGAGCAGCACGATGACAGCAAGATCCGCCAGCGTTTCTTCGAGGTGGACGACAGCGACCGCCTGAACGCCGTGGGCCTGCTGCTGAATCATTTCCGCCCGGTCAGCTCGCTGGCCTTCTGCAACACCAAGGCGCGTTGCCGCGACCTGGTCGACCTGCTGCGCGCGCAAGGCTTCGAAGCCCTGGCGCTGCACGGCGAGCTGGACCAGCGCGAGCGCGACCAGGTGCTGGTGCAGTTCGCCAACCGCAGCTGCTCGGTGCTGGTTGCCACCGACGTGGCCGCCCGCGGGCTGGACATCGCCCAGCTCGAAGCGGTGATCAACGTCGACGTCACGCCGGACCCCGAGGTCTACGTCCACCGCATCGGCCGCACCGGCCGCGCGGACGAGGACGGCTGGGCGCTTAGCCTGGCGAGCATGAACGAGATGGGCCGCGTGGGCAATATCGAGCAGGCCATGGGCGCCGAGATGGAATGGCAGCCCCTGGCCGACCTGACGCCCGCCAGCAACGAGCGCCTGCTGCCCCCCATGGTCACGCTGCAGATCCTTGGCGGGCGCAAGGAAAAGATGCGCCCGGGCGATGTCCTCGGCGCGCTGACCGGCGACGCGGGCTACGCCAAGCACCAGATCGGCAAGATCAACGTGATGGACATGTCCACCTACGTGGCGGTCGAGCGCTCCATCGGCCGCGAGGCAATGCGCAAGCTGAACGACGGAACGGTGAAGGGCAAGCGCGTGAAAGTGCGCATGCTGACGGAATAACGGTGGCCGCGACGCTGTTGTACCCGCGCGGGCTGCGCCTGCCGGGCTTGCCTGGCCTGTGCCGATGAAAACGCCGAAGCGGCTGCAGCCGCTGGTAGAAGACGGCCTGGTCGATGAAGTGCTGCGCCAGCTGATGAGCGGCAAGGAAGCCACGGTCTACGTTGTGCGCTGCGGTGGCGAGATCCGTTGCGCCAAGGTCTACAAGGATGCCGCGCAACGCAGCTTCCGCCAGGCCTCGACCTACCAGGAAGGGCGCAAGGTCAAGAACAGCCGGCAGGCGCGCGCCATGGAAAAGGGCACGCGCTACGGGCGCAAGGTGGCGGAAGAGGCCTGGCACAACGCGGAGGTGGATGCGTTGTACCGCCTTGCCGCCGCGGGCGTGCGGGTGCCCACGCCGCATCTGTGCTTCGAGGGCGTGCTGCTGATGGAGCTGGTGGTGGATGCCGAGGGCAATGCCGCCCCGCGCCTGAACGACGTGGCGCTGAGCCCGGAGCAGGCGGTGGCATTCCACGACGCGCTGATCGAGCAGGTGATCCTGATGCTGTGTGCCGGCGTGGTGCACGGCGACCTGTCCGAATTCAACATCCTGGTGGATGCCGACGGTCCGGTCATCATCGACCTGCCGCAGGCGGTGGATGCCGCCGGCAACAGCGAAGCCAGCGGCATGCTGGAGCGCGATGTGGATAACCTCGCGTTCTACTTCGGCCAGTTTGAGCCGGCGCTTAACGGTACGCAGTACGGCAAGGAAATCTGGGCGCTGTACCAGGCCGGCTTGCTGCATCCCGGCGTGAAGCTGACCGGCCAGGTTGCCGTGGACGACACCCCGGTGGATGTGGAAGCCGTGCTGGCGGAGGTGGAAGACGTGCGCCTGGAGGAAGAGGCGCGCCAGCGCTACCTGCAAAGCGCGGAGTGACCGGATCGTCCGGTCATCCGGGCATCCGGGCATGGTCATCCGGTCGCCAGCTTCAACCGAGCCGTACGACATACCCCGCCTTCGGCTCGCTCCCACCTGCCACCAGGCTCGCAATCCTCTCCTGCGCCGCGCCGAAGCCCTGCTCTTCGATCAGCGTCAGCCAGCCGTTCGCCGGCTCCTTCACGTAATCGATAAATGCGCGCTGCGCGGCGTTGAAGCGCTGGTTCACGCCTTCGGGCCCCCAGTCGGCGTTGCGCTTGCGGATCTGCACCGGCGCGAAATAGAACTCGGGCTTAGGCCCGGGCAGGCCGGTGTCGCGCAAAAAGCTCGTGTTCTGCGCCGAGCCGGCAAAGCAGTCGTACACCAGCGCGCTGCCAAAGTGATGGTGCACGCGTGCGCGCAGCGCTTCGTCGCCGGAGAAGTCCACGTAGAGCGTGGGCACGTCGGTGGCGAGCGTTTCCAGCCCGTCGTAGCTGACCACTTCCTCGTAGCAGCCAAGGCCTTCGACAAAGGCGCGGTTGCGCTCCGAGGTGATGGCGGCCAGCGAGATGCCGGGGATGTCGCGCAGGCAGAAGGCGGTGCCATAGGCGGTCTTGCTGGAGGCGCTGGACACCACCAGCCGCGTGGCGCTGAAAAAGCGGTTGTCCTCGAGGAAGTCGGCCAGCATGTATGACGTGATGAACAGCGGCCGGTACAGCATCTGGTAGTTCTCCAGCGCGGGCGCGTAGGCGGCGTCATGGGTCACGCGGGAGTACTGGTTGTAGGCGGAGGTCATGGCCCGGCGGTGCTCGAGGGCATCGTAGAAGCCGCGCTCGGTCACGCGCTCGGGCTGCATGCGGATATGGCTGGCGATGGGAAAGTAGCCGTAGAAGCGCTCGCCTGCCGCCACGCCGGGCACCTTGGAGTCCACCACATCGGCAAAGCCCCACACCGGCATATGGCCCCATTCCTGTTGCCCGGTGGGAAAGAACTGCCAGTAGTTCATGGCGTCGCCAAAGGCGGCGTAGGTGATGTTGTTGGTGGTGAGCGCGAAGCGGTCGAGCTTGAGCAGGACTTCGCCCGGGGCGGCGTCGGTGCGTTCCTGGCGCGCTTCCAGCCGGCTTTCGTTTAGGGCATGCTTGCGTGTCAGCAGGCGGGTGACCGTGAGCGCTTGTTCGGCGCTATCGTTGTGAGCGCCGTGGTTGCTGTGCTTCGTCTGATCCATCGTCTGTCCCATCTTCTGTCCTTTTTTTCACCGTCGAGGTCGATGCCACCAATGTATCGCCGCAAGCCGGCCGCCGGGTTCGGAAACGCGGGTGCCGCGGCCGAGCCCGCGCGGGCGCCTGCCAGGCCGCTGAAACGCCCGTCGCAGCAGCGCGCGCGCTTTACCGTGGACGCCATTTACGAGGCTTTTGTTCGGATATGGCGGGCGCGCGGCTGGGACGGCGTGACCACGCGGGCTGTGGCGCTGGAGGCCGGCTGCTCCGTGGGCACCTTGTACGAATACTTCCCCAACAAGGAGGCGCTGCTCTCCGGCTATGTGCGCCACACCATCGAGCTGCTGCTGGCGCGCATCGAGGCCGAGGTGGCGCTCGCGCCCGGGCTGGACTGGCGCACGCGCGTCCAGCGCCTGGTACGGCTGACCTGCGGCGCCGACGATGCCACGCTGGAGGGTTTCGAACACGAGATGCTCATGCTGGAAGCGCGCATCGCTGAGACCAAGCATCATCGCCGTGTGTTCGATGAGTTGTACGCGGCCTGGCAGCGCGCGCTGGCGGCGTGCCCGGATCTGCCGGGCGCGCCGGACACCGCCGCGGTGCGAAGCCTGCTGGAGGCGGTCTGGGGCGCGCGCCGGTATCGCCTGCTGCTGCAGGCTGCCGAACCCTCGCGGGCGGCATGGGTGGCGCAGATGGAGCGGCTCTGCCTGCTGGCGCTGGGCGCGGCGCCGTTGTCTTTGGATCCTACGGATCCTGCGGATCGCTCCTGAACCCCACCTTCTTGTGCGTGCCGTCGCAGAACGGCTTGTTGCCCGACTGGCCGCAGCGGCAAAACCAGGCCTCGGTCATCCGGGTGATGGTCCTGCCGGTGCCGCTGATCACTTCAAGATTGCCTTTGACGCGCAGCGGTCCGTTGGGGATGGGATGGATATCGAGGGGCCCGTCGCGCTGCGCCAGGGGTTCCGATGCCACGGTGGCGGCCTCGCCGCTGGCGACGAAACCCGTGCTGGCGTGGCTGCTGTCGCACAGGGGCTTGTTGCGCGAAGCGCCGCAGCGGCACAGTGTCAGGCGAAAGCCTGCGGGCTGGCCATCGATGGTGATGGCGGCGCGCAGCGCCAGCGGGCCGTTCTCGAGCACGCGTACCACATTGACCAGGGGCGCCGCCTCGCCGGGGGAGCCGTCGATGTTCTGGTAGGAGATGGCGCCCGATGGACAGTTGTGCGCAATCTCCGCGATTTCCTCGGCGGTGGCGTTGTCGGGGTGGATCCACTCGCCCTGTACCCCGGGCTCGAACACGTCCGGGCGGTCCAGCACGCAGTGGCGCGAATGGATGCAACGGCTGTCGTCGAAGAGCACGATGACGCGCTTGCCGGCAACGGACTCGGTGGCCATGGCTGGCCCTCCTGCGCAGTGCGGCGCGCCGGGCGGCGCGCTCCCTTCCCTTTATAGCGCTTGCCGGCGCGTTTGCGCAGTGCTTTTCAGCGGCTTTGTCTTTTTACAAAGATTCGTGTGCGTCACCCTGTAAGGCATGCGCGCGTGGTGCTAATCTGAAAGCTATTGGCAGCGGCGCGGTGCGCAGGTGCCCTGCCAGGCGCTCCCGCCAGTGCGCGCGGGTCGTGTTGCAATCCGTTGGGATCGAACAAGGAGTGGGTGATGAAAACTGCACGGCAGGTTCTTGAGTCCAAACCGACCCAGGCTATCTACAGCATTCCCCCTGGTGCCACCGTTTATGCTGCGCTGCAACTGATGGCGGAGAAAGGCATTGGCGCGCTATTGGTGATCGAGCGCGGCGATATCGTTGGTATTTTGAGCGAGCGGGATTATGCGCGGAAGGTGATCCTGATGCAGCGGACTTCCCGGGAGACCTTTGTTCGCGACATCATGACGTCGGCGGTGATTTATGTGCGGGGGGATCAGAGTACCGATGAGTGCATGGCGTTGATGACGCAGCATCGGTTGAGGCACTTGCCGGTGATGGACGGGGACACCCTGGTGGGGATGTTGTCGATTGGGGACCTGGTCAAGGATATTATTTCCGAGCAGAAGTTCATTATTGAACAGTTGGAGCATTACATCAGCGGGACGCCTCATGCCAAGGTCTGATCTCCTTGCCCGGGGATTGCTGATTGATGGCAACTGATTCAAATTCCGGATCAAGGGCTTAGAGTCAAAAGCTTGAAGTCACCACCCCCTGCGGGGCGCGTTCATTTCATCGTTTTTGTCTTGCCAGAGAAGTAGGCAAAAAAAGCGCCCCAACCTCCTTGGCACACCTTCACGGTTCGCTTCGCTTCGCCTCGTGTGACGGGTGGCCCCTCGGGGCCCACTCCACCTGGCCCCGCTGTATTGGGTACGCTCGCGTTCCTGCCTGCAACAAAAAAACACAAGATTCCGTTTTTTCGCTTCGTGTCGGCTTGCTGGCAGATGGCTGCTCGTACTGGGCAGAAGTACGCACGTTCGGGCAAAAGGCGCGTCTGCGCCGCATCACAAACCAACTTGGCGCCGCACTCCATATTTGGTATCCGCATATAATTATGCGTTCACTGAATTAGGCCCGCCCGGGCCGTGCCGGCGGCTTCTGCCATCTCGTGGCAGTTCTCGAATTGCGCAGTACTGGGTACGCGTCCAATCGGTTGATTTTAATTTTGTGGCCATGTTCCCCGATGTAGCCTGACAAACGAGGTGGTTTGTTGGTGGTTGGGCGCAACGTTGGTTGCTCATGACTACGCGCCCTGCTGCCTCCGATGTCTTCCTCCGCTTCTGCTTCTGCTTCTGCTTCGTCCGCTGTTGCCACCCCTGCCCTGAGCCACCAGGCCATCATGCGAGTGATCGGCGGGATCATCCTTTGCATCTTGCTGGCCGCGCTGGACCAGACCGTGGTGATTCCGGCGGTGCCGGCGATTGCCAATGACCTGAACGGCTTTGGCCATTTGTCGTGGATCGTGACGGCTTACCTGATCACTTCCACCGTTTCCACGCCCTTGTACGGCAAGTTGTCGGATACCTATGGGCGGCGCCGGCTGTTGATGCTGGCGATCGGGCTGTTCATCCTGGCTTCGGTGGCGTGCGCGATGGCGGCTACGCTGGAGCAGCTGATCCTGTTCCGTGCGCTGCAAGGCATTGGCGGTGGCGGCTTGATGGCGCTGGCGCAGGCCGCGATCGCGGATGTGGTGGCGCCTCGCCAGCGTGGCCGTTACCAGGGTTACCTGGCGACCGTGTGGGCGGTGGCTTCCATTGCCGGCCCGCTGGTGGGCGGCTGGACCTCGGATCACCTGTCGTGGCGCTGGCTGTTCTGGATCAATGTGCCGCTGGGGCTGCTGGCCATGTTCATGTGCCATCGCGGGCTGAGCCAGTTGCAGGTGCGTGGCGGCTCGGCGCGGGTGGACTGGGGCGGCGCGTTGCTGCTGACCGTCTCCATCGTGGCGTTCCTGTTGGCGATGAGCTGGGGGGGCGATGTCTATGATTGGATCTCGCCGGAAATCGCTGGCCTGGCGCTGCTGGCCTTGGTGGCGGTGGCCGCGCTGGTCTGGCAGGAGCGCCGCGCGGGCGACCCGATGCTGCCGCCGCGGCTGTTCCGCAACCGCGCCTATGTGCTGGGCGTGGCGGCGTCCGCGATGGCGGCGCTGAATATCTTCTTGTGCATCTTCGCGCTGCCGCTGCATTTCCAGCTGGTGCGCGGCGCAGATGCGTCGGAATCCGGCTTGCTGGTGGTGCCGTTCCTGCTTTCCACGGTGGCGGGCAACTTTATCGTGGCCGGGCTGGCGCCGCGCCTGGGGCGGATGCGCGGCATCCTGACCGGCGGCTTCATTGCGGCGGCGCTGGGCCTGGCGGCGCTGGTGGCGGTTGCGCCGTCCACGCCGCTGGCGCTGGTGCTGCTGGCAATGATGGTGGCCGGCGTGGGGCTGGGCATGACCATGGTCGGCACCTTGATGACCGTGCAGAACGTGCTGGAGCCCCGCGATACCGGCGCCGGCACCGGCGCGCTGCTGGTGCTGCGCTCGCTCGGCAGCGCCTTTGGCGGCGCGCTGGCCGGCACCTTGCTGACGCTGGAGTTCCGCAATGCCCTGCATGCTTCCGGCGTGAAGCAGGCGCTGGACCTGGGCGCGCTGCGCCACGGCAGCGAGGCGCTGGCCCATCTCTCTCCCGCGGTGCGGGACGTGCTGACGGGCGGCGTGGAGTCGGGCTTCCGGCTGATCTTTGCCGTGGGCGCCGTCGCGGCCTTGCTGGCGCTGGCGATCGTGCGCCGCATGCCCGACGTGGAGCTGCGCAGCAGCGTGACCGAGCACGCGGCGACGCTGGCGATGGAGTAAGCGCCTCCCCGCATCCATCTAGCCAACGGCGTAAACTACGGACAGACCATTTCCGGAGTTTCCTTCATGCGCAGCCTTCCCGAACAGCGCTCACGCGCCTTGCAACGCATCGCCTTGTCGGGTGCGTTGGTCCTGGCCGCTGCCGCCGCTGTCGTCGCCACCCCGCGTCTTGCGCAAGCCGCCGATGCCCCCGCAGCGACAGTAGCCGCGGCCGCCAAGCCGGCCGGCGCCTGCCCGGCTTCGCTCAACTTCAAGTTCCCCCGCCTGCAGGACGAAGCGCCGCAAAACCTCTGCCAGTACGCCGGCAAGGTCGTGGTGGTGGTCAATACCGCCAGCTATTGCGGCTTTACCCCGCAGTACGAAGGGCTGGAGGCGCTGTACGCCAAGTACCGCGAACGCGGGCTGGTGGTGCTGGGCTTCCCCTCGAACGACTTCTCGCAGGAGCCCGGGTCTTCCAAGGAGATCGCGGACTTTTGCTACAACACCTACGGCGTGAAATTCCCCATGCTGGGCAAGTCGCATGTGCGCGGCAGCGATGCCAATCCCATGTATGCGCTGCTGGCCAAGCAGTCCGGCACCACGCCCAAGTGGAATTTCTACAAGTACGTGATCGACCGCAACGGCCAGGTGGTGGGCAGCTATAACAGCATGACCAAGCCCGACGACAAGCAGTTCGTCAGCAAGATCGAGCAACTGCTGGACGGCGCACGCTAAGCCGCTAAGCGACAATCCCCGCCGTACGGCTTCGCATCATGAAGCCGTGCGCCACCAGGTTGAGCGCGGCAAAGGCGATCCCGGCCAGGCACACCGCCTGCCAGCCGCCAACCGCCCAGGCGGCGCCACCCGCCAGCGCGCCCAAAGCGCCGCCCACAAAGAAGATCCCCACGAACAAGCCGTTGAGCCGGCCGCGCGCGGCCGCGTCCAGCAGGTTGATCTCGCGCCGGCCAAAGGTCTGGTCGGCGGTGACGCCAGCGTCCAGCACGATGGCGGCCACCACCAGCAGGCCAAGCGCCAGCGCCCGGTGCGCCTCGACCGCGAAGCCGAACCAGCCACCGGCCGCCGCCCCCGCCAGCAGCAACGCGGCCAGTACGGCCAGCTGCGACACCACCGTGCCGGCCCGGCCATGGCCATGATCGCCCAGGCGGCCGGCCACCGGCGCCGCCACCGCGCCTGCCGCGCCGGCCAGCGCGAACAGCGCCAAGCCATGGCTGCCTAGCGCAAACGGCGGCTGCGCCAGCCGCAGGGCCACTGCGGTCCAGAACGCGCTGAAGGCCGCCATCAACAGCGCCGCGGTCAGTGCGTGCTGGCGCAGCACTGGCTGGCTGCGCAGCAACTGCCACATCGAGGCAATCAGGCTGGCGTAGCGATGGCCGCTGGCCGGCCTGCGGCTTGGCAGCCAGCGCAGCAGCACGGCTGCCAGCAAGGCATCGAGCCCCGCCAGCATGGCGTAGCAGGCACGCCATCCGCCCGCGCCGGCCAGCAGGCTGGCCAGCGGGCGTGACAGCAGGATGCCCAGCATCAGTCCGCTCATCACATTGCCCACCGCACGCCCGCGCCGCGCAGGCGGCGCCATCAGCGCGGCCTGCGGCACCAGCATCTGGATGGCGCAGGAGCCCGCGCCGGCGGCAAATACCGCCAGGAAGAACACCGCGCCCGACCACGCCATCGCCGCCAGCGCGAGCATGGCCGCGCACATCAGCAGCGTGCCGGCCACCAGTCGGCGGTTCTCCAGCAGGTCGGCCAGCGGCACCAGCAACAGCAAGCCAGTGGCATAGCCAAGCTGCGGCAGCGTCGCCACCAGCCCGCGCCAGGCGGGCGGCAGGCCAAGCGCGGCGCTGACGGGCCCGGTCAGGGGCTGGGCGGCGAACAGGTTGATCACCATCACACCGACGGCGGCGGCGAAGAACAGCGTCAGCGCGCCGGTCAGCTCGGGCGTGCCGGGCGCGATGCCCGGCGGCGCCGTGTTCAGGGTGGAAGCGGGGCAAGACATGTGGGCTCCTGTTGCGCCGGGCCGGCGGGGCATCACGTTGCCGCGCCGGCGGGCAAGGTTGAGTCGCCAATGCTAGGATTGCGCTGTCTATGCGGCAATTGAAAGATTGGGATAATCTTTATGCGAGTTTGTTTGCATCATTCGCGGCTGCCCGCTCAGCCTGCCTGATAAAGAACCAAAGAACTAAAAGAACCCGCCATGAACACCCGCGACATCGAAGCCTTTATCGCCGTAGTGGAAGCCGGCTCGATGGTGCGCGCCGCCACCCGCCTGCACCTGACCCAGCCCGGCCTGACCCGCCACGTGCAAAGCCTGGAAGCGCTCATCGGCGTGGCCTTGCTGGACCGCCAGGCCAAGCCGCTGCGCCCGACCGCCGCCGGGCAGGAGGTCTACGAGCTTGGCAAGCGCGTGCTGCACGCCACCGACGACCTGATGTCGCGCGCGGCGCGCGGCGCGCAGGTGGTGGGCGAGTTGCGCCTAGACGTGCCGCCGTTCCTGTCCGAGATGGCGCTGGACCGCCCCATCGACCTGCTGCGCGAGCAGTTCCCCACGCTGACCGTGCGCGTGCGGGCAGGCTGGACGCCGGGTTTGCTCGATCAAGCGGAAAGCGGCAAGGTCGATGTAGCTGCCGTGCTGCTGCCCGATGGCGTGGCGCCGCCGGCCGCGCTCACCGCGCGCGAGCTGGGCCGCTACACCACGCTGATAGTGGCCGGGCGCGGGCTGGCGTTCCCGCCCAAGGGCGTGAGCCTGCGCGACCTGGCGGCGTACCCTTGGGTGCTCAACCAGGACGGCTGCGGCATGCGCTCGGCGCTGCGCCACGCGCTCGATGCCGCGCACCTGCCGTTCAACGTGGCCGTGGAGGCCTTCGGCGCTGAGTTGCAGTTGTCGCTGGTGGCGCGGGGCATCGGCATCGGCGCGGTCACGCCGGAAGTGCTGGCGGGCAGCGCGCACCGCGATGCGGTGCAGGTGGTGCCGGTGCGGGATTTTCGTGCGGGGCTCACCGCCTGGCTGCTGCACGCGCCGCTGCCGCGCAGGCTGGGTGCGCCGCTCGAGTTGCTGTTCAACGCGCTGCGCGAAGAAATCGCCTCGACGGCGATCCCGTCAGGCCTCGCGGCACCTGTCGCATCTGGGCACGACTGAGCACGATTCGATCGCGGCTTGACCGGCGTCAAGCCGCCGGGGCGCCGCCATCACTACTTTCGCCGATCAATCGCGCGCCAGCCCTTCGGCCACCAGCGCTTCGTGCACCTTGGGCCGCGCGGCCACGCGCGACAGGTAGGCCTGCAGCGCGGGGTAAGGGTTGAGAGGCATGTTCAGGAAATTGGCCCAGTTGGCCACAGCGAAGCAGTAGGCGTCGGCCACGGTGAACTGCTTGCCGCACAGGTAATCGCGGGAGGCCAGGTGCCGGTCCAGTTCGGCGAAGCGCAGGGCCACCTTGGCCTTGCAATCCTCGCGCGTGCTTTCCGCGGTTTCCTTGTGCCAAAGCCACGGGCTGAAGACCTTGTGCAGCTCGGTTGAGACCAGCGTCAGCCAGCCCACCGCTTCCAGGCGTTCCCGGGTGCCGGCCACCGGCAGCAGCGCCTTGCCCGGGGCGAGGTCCGCCACGTATTGCAGCAGCGACGCGGCTTCGGTATGGCGCGCGCCATCGTCCAGTTGCAGCAGCGGCACATAGCCGCGCGGGCTCAGCTTGTAGAAGTCATCGTTGCCGTGTTCCGGCTCGGCCAGCTTGTGCTGTGCCAGGTCGACCTTGGCGAGCGTGAATGGCAGGCCGGCTTCGCGCAATGCGATATGGACGGCCAGGGAGCAAGCGCCAGGGGAGTAGTAGAGCTTCATCGGGTTGTTCTCGCTGTTTTGGGTTCGGAGTTTCGGGGTTTGCCGCCACGGCTTGTGGTGGCCGTGCAGGCAGTCTAGGATTGCGACAGTGCAATCGCAATGCGCGCTGGCGCAAGTCATGACTGCAAATCTGCAATGAATATCCCCTACCAACTCTCTTCCCCCGATCTCGACGTGGTGCTGGCACTGGTGCGCGGCGCCACGCTGGCCGAAGCCGGGCGCCGGCTCGGGCTCGATGCCTCCACCGTGTTCCGCGCGCTGCAGCGCATCGAGAAAGGGCTGGGGCGGCGCTTGTTCGAGCGCAGCCGCGCGGGCTACCTGCCGACCGAACTCGCACAGCAGTTCGCGCAGCATGCCGAACGCATCGAGGCCGAGCTGGAGGCGGCGCGCGCGCATGCTTCGGTATCCGCGGGCACGGTGTCGGGGCTGGTGCGCATCACCACGACCGATACCGTGCTGCATGGCATGGTGCTGCCGGCGCTGGCGCCGCTCGGGCGCCAGCATCCCGGGCTGAGCTTCGAGCTGATCGCCACCAATGAGCTGGTCAGCCTGACCCGGCGCGACGCCGACATCGCCGTGCGCGCCACGCGGCATCCGCCCGACCACCTGATCGGCAAGTGCCTCGGCCCCCTGCGCGTGGCGGTGTTCGCGGCGCGGGAGCTGGTGGCGGCGGCGGGCATCGCGCTGCCCAAGCCCGGCGGCTGCGTCGACCTTGCCGCGCTAGCGGCCCTGCCCTGGATCGCGCCGGACGAGGCCATGCCCGATCACCCGTCAGTGCGCTGGCGCCGCAAGCACCTGCCGCGCGTGGCGCCGCAGTACCGCGTCAACAGCATCGCCGGCGTGCTGGAAGGCGTCGAGGCAGGGCTCGGCGCCGGCATTGTCTCGCTGATGATCGGGCGGCGCAGCGGCAAGCTGGTGGCGCTCACCGGCACGCTGGACGAGTGCGACACCGACCTGTGGCTGCTGACGCATCCCGAGTCCCGGCATTTGCGGCGCATCGCCACCGTGGTCAGTCATCTGGCGGAGCATGTCAGGCTGGATGAGTAGGGCGGTGAGAACGTATGCTCACGGCGCTGCCAGCGCGGCGGGAATGGCGCTGGCCAAAAAATCGTAGACCGCGCGGATGCGCGCGCTGCCGCGGATTTCCCTGTGCACGGTGAGCCAGACCGGCAGCGGCGGAATGGACAGCGCCGGCAGCACGGTGCGCACGCGCGCATCGCCGGCGGCGATATAGCGCGCCGCAAAGCCCACGCCCAGGCCGGCGCGGATCGACTGCCACAGCACGATATCGTCATCGCTGCGCACCGTAAACGCCTCGCGGGCGACCTCCACGCCCATGGCGCGAAAGCCGCGCAGGATCGTGTCGTCGTGGTCATAGCCGATCAGGTCAAAGCGCAACAGGTCTTGCGCCGTGCGCGGCACGCCCTTGCGCCGCAGGTAGTCCTCGTGGGCGCAGGCGCATAGCGCCACGGACGCCACCTTGCGCGCGATCAGCGAGGCCTGCGTCGGCCGCACCATGCGGATGGCGATATCGGCCTCGCGCCGCAGCAGGTTGCTGACGGCGTTGGACGACACCACTTCGATGGCGATTTGCGGCTCGTGCAGGCGCAGGTCCGCCAGCAGCGGCGGCAGCAGGTAGCTCGCCACCGCGCGGCTGGCGGAGATGCGCACCGTCCCCGCAATGCCCGCCTGGTCGCGCGCCAGCGTGCGCGCTACCGCATCGGCCCCTTGCTGCATGGCACGCGCGTGCCCGGCGATGGCGCGCGCGGCATCGGTGGGCTGCAGGCCGTGGCCGGTGCGCTCGAACAGCGGCACGCCGAGCTGCGCCTCCAGTTGCGCCACGTGGCGCCCAAGCGTGGGCTGGCTGCTGGAAAGCTGGCGCGCCGCGCCCAGCAGGCTGCCGGCCTCCATCACGGCCAGGAAGGAGCGCATCAGCGCCCAGTCGAATTCTTCGGCCATTCTCTCTATCGCTCCTTGCCTGGCTGACTATTCAAAAATGAATTCGTGAGTTGCCAGATCATGCAATTGTGGAGGAGCGAAGGATTGTCCACAATGGTCTTCAGGCGATGCCACAAGGGGAACGCGATGCAGGAGAACGTGATGCGCGACACCGTATTGATACTCGGCGCCAACGGCCGGCTCGGCCGCACCTTGGTGGACGCCTTTGCCGCCGCCGGCTGGACCGTGCTGGCGCAGGCACGCCGTGCGCTGGCCGGCACGGTGCCGCAAAATGTGCGCGGCCTGGCCATCGACGTGGCCGACACCGCGCAACTGCTCGCCGCGGCGCGCGGCGCCAGCGTGGTGGTGAACGCGCTCAACCCGGTCTATACCGAGTGGGAGCAGCACGCCGAAGCGCTGGCGCGCAGCGCGATGGCGGTGGCGCAGGCGCTGGACGCCCTGCTGCTCTTTCCCGGCAACGTCTACAACTTCGGCGAGTCGATGCCTGCGCTGCTGCGCCCCGACACCGCCGAGCGGCCCAGCGCGCGCAAGGGCGAGATCCGCCGCGCCATCGAGGCCGCCATGCGCGAGCGCGCGCCCGGGCTGCGCAGCGTGATCATCCGCGCCGGCGACTTCTTCGGCGGCCCGGGCCGCGGCGCATGGATGGACCTGGCGATCGCCAGGTCGCTCGATCAAGGCAAGGTGGTCTATCCCGGCCCGCGCGACCGCGCGCATGCCTGGGCCTACCTGCCCGACCTGGCGCAGGCCTTCGAGGCGGTGGCACGGCGCCACGCGGATCTGCGGGGACACACCGTGCTGCATTTCGCGGGATATACGCTAACGGGCGATGAACTGGTGAGCGCGCTGGCCGAAGCCAGCGGCATGGCGCACGCACCGCGCGTGGGTGGCATGCCGTGGTGGCTGATCCGCACCGGCGCAGCGGTGGTGCCGATGTGGCGCGAGCTGGCCGAGATGGCTTACTTGTGGAAGGTGCCGCACGCGCTCGATGGCACGGCGTTGGCAGCCTTGGTGGGCGAGCTGCCGCGCACGCCGCTCAAGCAAGCGCTGCGCGCAAGCCTGGGCGAACTGGGTTTGCGGGTGGCGGCCTGAGCGCGGGCTAGGCTTGCGCAATGAGGTCGGCGCGTGTCACCACGCTGCCGAAATGATGCCGCCACAGCTTCGCGCCCAGCGCACCGGAAGGATCGAGAGAAGACCCGACGGTGAGGTCGGAGATCAGCGTAGGCTGCAGGCCCGCATCAAACAGCGCGAAGCCCGCAGCCAGCACGCAGGTCTCGGTCTGGATGCCGGCAACAAGGACACGTTCCGGCGCCAGCTCGCGCAGATACGCAATCGCGTCGGCGGACGGAAGATAGCCATGCTTCACGAACACGCGATCCGCCGGAATCAGGGACTGGTCGCCGGTGCCGGGTGCCCAGCCGAGCTGGCGCATGAATGGCGTGCGCGATTCGTCATGGTGTTCCACGGTCGCCACCGAAGGCATCTGGCCGATCAGTGGCAGCAGGCCATCGATCAGCCATTGCGGCGGCGAGAACGTGGGCTGGACATCGACGATCAACAAGGCTTGTCGCAAGGTATTCTCTCCGGCGGTCGCATCGGAATGCTTGGCCGGGAGATTATAGGAGACGGAGCCCGCGCCCGACAGCGCGCATTAGTCCAGCATCGCCCCCAGCGTAGGCGGCAACCCGCGATTCGGCTTGCGCGGCGGCCGCGCAAAGCTGCCCTCCGCCGCGCCTGCGGGCGCCAGCGCAACCAGGCTCTCGCAATGCCGGATCGCGCTCGACACGCCATCCACCACCGGCACCGGAATCCGGTCCTTGAGCGTACGCGCCAGCCCGGCCAGCGGCGCGCCGGCCACGATGATCACATCCGCGCCATCCTCGCGCACCGCCTTCAGGCTTAGCTCCTCCAGCCGTGCCGCGTGATCCTCCTGCACGCTGCCGATATCGCGCAACGGCTGCTGCAACGAACGCACGCTGGCCAGCCGCGAGGTCAGCCCGTTGGCCGCCACGCACTCGCGGTACCAGGCCTCGATCCGGTGCGAAATCGCAATGATGGAGAAGCGCTGCCCAAGCAGGCACGCGCTGGCCAGCGCCGCTTCCGTCATGCCTACCACCGGCACGTTGAAGAGTTCCTTCAAGCCCGCCAGGCCCGGATCGCCAAATGCCGCTACCACCAGGCCGTCGAACTGCCCCTGATGCTCAGCGGCCACGCAAGCCGTCGCATAGCCGCCCACCAGCGCCTCGAACCGCGTCTCGATATAAGCCACGCCGAACTGCGCCGTAGCCATCGTCAGCGAAGTGCCAGGCGAAGCGGTACGCGCGGCCTCCGCGCGAATCAGCTCGGTAACGCTCTCGGAAATATTGGGATTAACAACAAGAATACGCATGATCGTGTCCGCAAAAATCAAACCAGCGAAGGCGCCCCCGCCGGCAAGAACCTTCCCCGCCCCGGCGCCGGCTCCAGATACTTCCCATCCTCCACCAGCAACTCCCCGCGCGAGAAGCAATGCACCGGCCAGCCGGTGACTTCGATGCCTTCATAGGGCGTGTAGTCCACCGCATGATGCAGGTCGCTATTGGCGATCCGCACCTTGCGCTGAGGATCCCACAACGCGATATCCGCATCGGCGCCCACGGCAATCGTTCCCTTGCGCGGATACAAGCCATACAGCCGCGCCGGCCGGTACGAAGTCAGCTCGACAAACTGATGCAGCGAAAGCCGGCCTTGCGCGATGCCGTTGAACAGCAGCGGCAGGCGCGTCTCGATGCCGGGCACGCCATTGGGAATGTGGTCGAACGGCTGAGCCGTGCCGCCCAGCTTCTTGCCTTGCGGATCGTCATAGTTGAACGGCGCATGGTCCGAGGAAAACACGCTGAACACGCCATTGGTCAGCGCACGCCAGACCGCCGCCTGGTTCTCGGGATCGCGCGGCGGCGGGCTGCAGACGCACTTGGCGCCCTCATAGCCATCATCGCCAGGCAACCCCATATCCTCGGCGGTCAGGTACAGGTACTGCGGGCAAGTCTCCGCCAGGATCGGTAGTCCCCTGCCCTGTGCCCAGCGAATCTGCTCGATCGCTTCCTTGCCGGAAACATGCACGATCAGGATCGGCACATCGACCAGCTCGGCGAACGTGATCGCGCGGTGCGTGGCTTCGCGTTCCACCAGCGCCGGGCGCGCCATGCCGTGGAAACGCGGCGAGATGCGTCCTTCCCCGACCAGCTTCTCGGTGAGCCAGGAAATGCAGTCCGCGTTCTCGGCATGCACCATCACCAGCGCGTCGTTGCGCTTGGCCACGTCGAGCACGTCCAGCATCTCGCGGTCGGACAGCTTCAGGTCGTCGTAGGTCATGTAGACCTTGAACGAGGTGTAGCCCTTGCGAATCAACTCGGGCAATTCGTTCTGCAGGACTTCCGGCGTAGGATCCGCCACGATCAGGTGGAACCCGTAGTCCGCCACCGCGCGGCCTTCGGCGCGGCGATGGTAGTCCGCCACCGCTGCCTTGAGCGAGCCGCCCTTTTCCTGCGCCGCGAACGGGATCACCGTGGTGGTGCCGCCGCACACCGCCGCGCGCGTGCCGGTGAAGAAATCATCCGCCATGCGCATGCCGTCGGGCATGGGTTGGTCCAGGTGGACATGGCCATCCACGCCGCCCGGCAGCGCCAGCAGGCCGGTGGCATCCAGCTCGCGCGCGGCGCGCGGCAGGTCGTGGCCCAGCATGGCGATGCGGCCGTCGCGCACGCCGATATCGCAGGTGAAGCGGTCGGAGGCGGTGACCACTTCGGCGTTGCGGATGACGAGATCGAGTTCGGTGTTCATGCGCCCTGCTCCTTCATTCCACTTCGGCAAACAGGCGGCCCCAGCCGCGCAGCGCGCGCGTGTCCACCCCGGCCAGGCGCAGCGATTTCCACACCACGGTGGAGATGGTGTCGTAGACGGGGATGCCGGTCTCGGCTTCCAGTTCTTGCACCAGGTGCGCGGCGCGCAGGTTGGTGCAGAACGTGGTGATGGCTGACGGCTTGTGCTGCGCCACTTCGCGCACCATGCGGCGGATGGTGTCTTCTTCCACGTCGGCGAAGCTGTAGTTCACGTGCAGGTCCAGGTGACGCTCGGCCGTGCAGCTAAAGCCGTTGCGCTTGTAGTTCTGCACGATGCGTTGCTGCACGTCGTCCAGGTAAGGCGTCACCAAGGCGAAGTCGCCCGCGCCGGTCTTCTCCAGGATTTCGTTCAGCGCCAGCACCGAGGTGGTGGCGGGAATGCCGGTGGCTTCGGTGATCTGGCGGCACAGCGCCTGGTCCTTCTCGAAGCCGAGCCAGCCGGACGAGGTGCCGTTCCACGCGATCACGTCCACGCGCGCGTCGGCCAGCAGCTTGGCCGCGCCGATGATCTTGTCGAGATCGAACTGGCCCAGCGCCTGGTCGCGCAGCGAGATCTCGGTGACGGTGAAGCGCGAGAAATGCGCGCTGACGTTTGGCAGGCCGCTCACCATGGCGCTGGTGATGGGCTCCAGCGCGGTGTTGGAAGACGGCGTGAGCATGCCGAGGAGGGTGCGTTTGGTCATGGGAATAAAGCTCTCAGGAGATGGCGTGGCCCGATGCGATGCGACGCCCGGGCCATGCTCGTTATTGTTCGGGCTTGTCGTTGAAGGCGAGGGCGGTGCCGGGCTTGCCGTGGCTGGCGCGGGCCAGCGCCAGCTCTTTCTGCAGCGCCGCTTGCCGCGCTGCGTCCGGCCTGACCTTGTTGCCGGCTTGCAGGGCAGGCAGCACGTAGTCGTTGACCATCTTGCGGTAGAGATCCAGGTAAGCCGCGTCGCGCAGGCCGCCGGCGGTGGACATGATGCTGTTCATCACCACCACGGTGTTTTGCTGCGGCAGCACGGTGATGAACTGGCCCTTGAAGCCCATCGCGCTGAACTCGCGCTCGCTCTTCACGATGTTGTTGACCCAGCAGTAGTAGCCATAGTCGGCGGCCGGACCGGCGGGCGTGGTCATGCGCGCCACCCAGTCAGCGGGCACGATCTGCTGGCCTTGCCATTTGCCCTGGTTGAGCATCAGCAGGCCGAGCTTGGCCATGTCGATGGAGCGCAGCCGCAAGCCCCAGCCGCCCGAGACCGCACCCTTGCCGTCGGCGCCGTCCCAGCGGTAGTGCGACATGCCGAGCGGCTTGAACAGGCGCGCCTCGGCATAGCGTTGCTCGGGCTGGCCGCTGACCTGCGTGATGGTGGCGCCCACCAGGACGGGGTTGACGTCGATGTAATCAAACTCCGTGCCGGCCTTGGTGCGCACCGCGGCGGAGGCGGCAACCTTCAGGCGGTCGGGCACGCCGTAGTAGAGCGTATCGGTGCCTTCCACCAGCTTGTAGGACAGGCCGCTGGACATCGACATCAGGTGGCGCAGCTCGATGTCCTGCTTGTCGGCCAGCGCCGGCGCCAGGTCCGGGCGCGCCGCGGCCAGCAGCGGGGCGGGCTTGTCCTGCGGGGTGAGCTTGCTGTCGCCCACCAGCGTGCCGACCAGCAGCGCGCTGATGAACTTGGTGACCGAGTACAGCTCGTGGTTGTAGTCGCGGCCGAGTTCGTCGCCATAGCGCTCGAACACCAGCTTGCCGTCCTTGATGACGAGCAGGCTGCGCACGTCGAGCTGGTCGCGGCGGATCCACTGGGATAGCTCGATGAGCTTGCGCGAATCGACGCCGACGGCTTCGGGCTGCGCCGTGGGCAGGTCGGCGGACTGCGTGGCGGTTTGCGCTGCGGCCGGCGGCGCGGCGTTTTGTGCGTGGGCGTTGCTGAGCAGCAGCAGGGCGGCCAGCGTGGCGGCGCGCGCCAGCTTGCGTTGACTTGTTTTCATGAGGTGTCTCCTCCACCGCCCGGCGCGGGGTGCGCTGCCAGGACGGGAGCGGTTCATGCCGCGGCGCTGCCGGTAGGTGCCGGCGCGGCGCGGGCTTGGGGTGGAACGGGTCGTGGAGATCGCGCCGGGCTCAGACCGGCAGCTTCTTCTCGTAGTCGATCGCGGTCGAGGACAGCAGCAGGCCCACGCCGGCGGCGGCAAAGAACATCAGCGCCAGGAAGTACGAGCCGGTGAACTGCACGATCATGCCGACGATGATGGGCACGGTGATGCCGCCGATATTGCCGCCCAGGTTCATGATGCCACCCAGCACGCCCACCTTGTTGCGGGTGCCGAGGATGGACGGGATGCACCAGAACAGGCCGCACCAGCGCAGGAAGAACAGCGTGCAGGAGAGCAGGACCACCACGACTACCGGATCCTTCACATAGGCCACCGAGAAGATCGACACGGTAGCCACCACGGCGGCGATGCCAAACAGCGTGCGCATCACCAGGTTGGGCCTGCCGCCCGCCGCCTTCCACTTGTCCGCGATCCAGCCGCCGACCAGTTCACCGACGAAGCCGGAGAAGAAGATGATGAAGCTGGCGCCGCCCATCTGCTTGATGTCGAAGCCGTGCACCTTGTTCAGGTAGTTGGGCATCCACGTCAGCAGGCCGTAGAACACGCTGTTGAAGCACATCCAGCCGATCGCCATGCACCACACGGAGCGGTACTTGAGGAAGTCGAGCGAGCGGCCCGACAGGTTGGCCGGCTCGGCGCGATGCTCGGTGGCTTGCGCGGCTTCGATATAGCTGGCTTCCAACTCATTGACGCCACGGTGCTCGCGCGGGGAGTTGCGCACGTAGTACCACGCTGCCAGGCCAGCCAGCACGGTGCCCACGCCGGCGACCACGAAGGCCAGGCGCCAGGAGCCCAGCGCGGTGATCAGCCAGGTGATGATGATGGCGCCGAGCGCCGCGCCCAGCGGCGCGCCGCCATCCAGCAGGGTGGCGCCGCGGCCGCGTTCGTTCTGCGTCATCCAGATCGCGTTGAGCTTGCCGCCGGCCGGGTAGATCGGCGCTTCAGCCGCGCCCAGCCCGAGCCGGGTCAGCAGCAGGGCGCCGGCGCTGGTGCACACCGCCGCCAGGGCCTGGAAGGCGCCCCAGAAGATGGTGGCGGTGGCGATCACGATGCGCGGCTTGTACTTGTCCGCCAGCATGCCGCCGGGAATCTGCATGACCGCGTAGGTCCAGAAGAAGGAGCTTAGGATCAGCCCCTGCATGGTGGGGCTGAGGTCGAACTCCTTGGCGATCAGCGGCATCGCTACCGAGAGCGAGGCCCGGTCGATGTAGTTGATGGCGATGAGGAACAACATCATCAGGAAAATCTTCCAGCGTACGGAGCTCTTCGTCTCCGTTAGCGCTGCAGCCCGGCTTGTCGTTTGCATGACGCTTGTCTCCTTTGGGGGAATGGTAGAGCGGTTTGTGTTGTGTGTCGCGCAACTGGGACGGAGTATAGGATACGTAATCTGTAATTACAACTGTCGTAAGTCATTGATTTTATTGTTAAGCAAACGCACAATTTTGGGATGTGTTAGCCTTCTTGTGGTGCATGTTCCCCATCCCGGTGATGTCTGTGACTCAAACGCTTCCTAAATCCACCCGCCTGCGCACCCTCGGCATGTCGGCCGAAATCGCCGCCCGGCTGCGCACCATGATCGAAGAGGGCGAACTGCCCCCCGGCGCGCGCATCGACGAGCGTGCCTTCTGCGAGATGTTCGATGTCTCCAAGACGCCGCTGCGCGAGGCGCTCAAGGTGCTGGTGTCCGAAGGCCTGGTGCTGCATCGGCAGTACATCGGCTACCGCGTGGCGCCGCTCGACTTCGATGAGCTGCGCTCCACCTTCGAGACCCTGCACGGGCTTGAAGCCACGGCCGGCGAACTCGCTGCGGCGCGCCTGTCCGAGGCGGCCATGGCGCGGCTCGAGCGCAAGCACCAGGCCATGCTGGAGGCCCACGCCGCCGGGCGGCGCACCGAGTACTTCCGCACCAACCAGGAAATCCACCAGCTGATCATCGACGGCGCCGCCAATCCGGTGCTGGCCGGCATCTACGCCACGTTGATGAGCAAGGTCCACCGCGCGCGCGGCGCCGCCAATGCGGATATGCTGCGCTGGCAGGAGTCGCACGAGGAACACGAGGCCATCATGGCCGCGCTGCGCGAACCGGGCCGCCTGCGGCTGGCGCAGGTGCTGCGCCAGCATTCCGAGAACACTGCAAAAGAAGTCCTGACCGTGGTCGCGCGGACCCTTTCCGAGCCCGCCGGCCGCATCGCCACCGAAGCCAAGGGGAAACGATGAAACTAGTACGTGTGGGTAAGCCGGGCGCGGAACGCCCGGGTCTGATCGATGCCGAAGGCCGCGTGCGCGACCTGTCCGGCGTGCTCGACGGCCTCGGGCCGCGGGAGCTGTCCGCCGAGGCGCTGGCGCGCCTGGCCAAGCTGGACCCGGCCACGCTGCCGGTGGTGCAGGCAGAGCGCTACGGCGTGCCCTGGACCGGCATCGGCAAGATCGTGGCGATCGGCCTGAACTACGCCGACCACGCCGCCGAGGCCGGCATGGCGTTGCCGGCCGAGCCCATCGTCTTCCTCAAAGCCAACAGCTCGCTCAACGGGCCCAACGACACGGTGATGCTGCCGCGCGGCTCCGAGAAGACCGACTGGGAAGTGGAGCTGGGCGTGGTGATCGGCAAGGTCGCGCGCGACGTCCCGCTCGCCGATGCGCTCTCGCATGTGGCCGGCTACTGCGTGGTGAACGACGTCTCCGAGCGCGAATTCCAGATCGAGCGCGGCGGCACCTGGGACAAGGGCAAGGGCTGCGACACCTTCTGCCCGGTCGGCCCGTGGCTGGTCACGCGCGACGAAGTGGCCGACCCGCAAGCGCTGGGGCTCTGGCTGGAGGTCAACGGCGAGCGCGTGCAAAAGGGCAGCACCGCCACCATGGTGTTCGACGTGGCCACGCTGGTGAGCTACGTCAGCCGCTTCATGACGCTGCACCCCGGCGACCTGATCTGCACCGGCACGCCGCCGGGCGTGGGCATGGGCTTCAAGCCGCCGCGCTTCCTCAAGGCGGGCGACACCATGCGCCTGGGCATCGACGGCCTGGGCGAGCAGGGCCAGACGGTGGTGGCGTACGCGTAGGCTGGGCCAAAACCACGCGCCATGACGACGGCTGTCTCACCCTCTCCCCTCAGGGGGAGAGGGGAGCACGACAACGCAGATCCGGCTTTTTGCCTGTCGCTTGTACCGCTGTCGACACCGGCACCGCACACCT
Source organism: Cupriavidus sp. CuC1 (assembly GCF_044627735.1). Classification (NCBI taxonomy): domain Bacteria; kingdom Pseudomonadati; phylum Pseudomonadota; class Betaproteobacteria; order Burkholderiales; family Burkholderiaceae; genus Cupriavidus; species Cupriavidus sp. CuC1. The sequence continues at coordinate 64,648 of NZ_JBIUHC010000033.1, forward strand.
GCACCGCACGCCTGCAAATCTCCCCACTATCCCTTTGAGCGCGGGATCGTCCCCCGTTCGCAACAGTTGTTCCCCTGATTTCGCTACAAAGGGTTAAACCGTTTGCGCTCTGCGCCCAGCGTGAAATACTGTTTTCTATACGCCCCGCAAAGGCCTCAGAAAAACGAGTACTGCCATGTCAGAACACGCCCCCGAACTGATCGAGTCACTTCTTGCCGACTCGCACGCGACCCGACCCGCCGCCGCCTCTCCCTCCACCTCCCGCGCTTCACGATTCTGTGAGCTGGCCGACACCGTCGACAGCCGCGCCGAGCTGGAAGCCATCCGCCACAGCATCCACCAGCACCCCGAGCTCGCCTTCGACGAAGTGCGCACCGCCGAGCTGGTCGCCACCTGGCTCGAAGCCTGGGGCTACGAGGTGACGCGCAGCGTCGGCGGCACCGGCGTGGTCGGCACGCTGCGCGAAGGCGGTGGTCCGCGCAGCATCGGCGTGCGCGCCGACATGGACGCGCTGCCCATTCATGAGCGCACCGGCTTGGCGTACGCCAGCATCCACGCCGGCAAGATGCACGCCTGCGGCCACGACGGCCACACCGCCGTGCTGCTGGGCGCGGCCCGCCAACTGGCCCGCACGCGCAACTTCAACGGCACCGTCAACCTGATCTTCCAGCCCGCCGAAGAAATCGGCTCCGGCGGCGGCGCCGAGCGCATGCTCGCCGACGGCCTGTTCGAGCGCTTCCCCTGCGACGCGATCTTCGGGCTGCACAACCACCCCGGCGTGGAAGCCGGCACCTTCATGTTCCGCGCCGGCCCGTTCATGGCGGCCTGCGATACGGTCGCCATCACCATCCGCGGCAAGGGCGGCCACGCGGCCCGCCCGCACCAGTCGATCGACCCGATCCTGGTCGCCGGCAGCCTGGTGATGGCGCTGCAGAGCATCGTGTCGCGCAATATCGACCCGAACGAAACCGCCGTGGTCACCATCGGGACGCTGCATGCCGGGCATGTGCCCAATGTGATTCCCGAGAGCGCCAAGCTGGAGCTGAGCGTGCGGTCGTTCAGTCCCGATGTGCGGCGCACGCTGGAAGATCGCATCCGCAAGCTGGTGACTTCACATGTGGAGGGCTATGGCGCTACGGTGGAGATCGATTACATCCGGGGCTACCCGGTGCTGGTCAACAGTGAGCGCGAGACCGAGTTCGCTCGCCAGGTGGCTGAGGAGCTGGTTGGGCCTGACAACGTGGTGGCGAATTTCCCGCTGATCGCCGGGAGTGAGGATTTTGCTTACTTCCTGCAGCAGCGGCCGGGGTGTTTTGTGCGGATGGGGAATGGGGCGGGGCAGCCTTTGCTGCATAACGCTGGGTATGATTTTAATGATGAGAATTTGACGGTTGGGGCGGCTTATTGGGCTAGGTTGGTGGAGAGGTATCTGGAGGATTAAAGGGGGATAGGGGTGGTTGGGGGCAAGGGCAGACCAGTTAGCTCTTGTTGTATTGGTTGGTGTCTTTTTTGGGCGGCGTTGGTTTTTGCACCCAAGTGCCATACGACATCCCCCTGCGGGGGCTGCCGTATGGCACTTGGGTGCAAGGGCCAACGCCGCAAAAATCAAAGCCTAACCACAAGACAAGAGCCAACGGTGCTGCCCTTGGGCCCAAAAACCATCATCGATCCAAAAGCGCCCAAAGCCCCAACGCCTAAAAAGCCCCACCCCACCCCCAAAATTCACCGAAAAAACCCACTAGGCGGCACCCCAAACTGCCTCCTAAACATAGTAGAAAACGCGCTAGGACTCTCATACCCCAAATCCAAAGCCACATCCACCACCTTAGCCCCGGCGGCCAGCCCCTCCAACGCCGACAGCAACCTCGCCTGCTGCCTCCACTGCCCAAACGTCATCCCCGTCTCCCGCGCAAACCGCCGCTGGATCGTCTTGGGATCCACCCCTAGCCGCTCCCCCCATTGCGCCAAAGTCAGCGCCGTATCGGGCGCCCCGACAATCGCATCGCAGATCTCCCGCAAGCCGGCATCCGCAGGCCGCGGCAAGTGCAACGGCAACGTCGGCACCAGCATCACTTCATCCAGCAGCAGCCGCATCAGCCGCCCGTCGCGCGATTCGGCCGCGTAGGGTGTCGGGATATCGATGGCGGCGAGGATGAGCTCGCGCAGCAGCGGCGTGATGCCCAGCACGGTGCAGCGGGTGGGCAGGTTGGCGGCGGCGTTCGGCCGGATATAGGCGGTGCGCATGCGCACGTGCCCGACCATGCGGATCCAGTGCACGGTGCCCCCGGGCATCCACATGCCGCGAGTTGGGGGCACGATCCATTGCCCTTCGGCGGTGGCGACCACCATCACGCCATGCACCGCGTGGATGAGCTGCGCGTTGGGATGCTGGTGCGGCTTGGTGACGTGGCCGGGCTGGTAGTCGGCGGCCATGGCGGTGACCGGCATGGGGCTGCGGTCGTATTGCAGGTAGGCGGGCGATTTGGAGTAGGTGTCGGCGCGGTCCATGCCGGGCGGGGAGGGGATCAGGCGGGGCGTGGGGTTTTCGTCGTGCCGGGCGAGCGGTGTGTCGTCTGGCCCGGTGTTGCGCTGCGAAATGTGCCTGACGGGACGGGGCATGTCCTTTTCTCCAAGGTTCCGGCCCTATTCTCGCAGGACAGGCGGATTTGCGCCATTTAGCATGGTCGCCACGATTCCCTAGTTGCCTTTTCAGCCCCCTAATTCTTCTCCAACATGAGCAGCCACATCGATACCGCGCCCGGCGGCGCGAATGCCTCGCCGCAAGGCCAGGCCCAGACCCCTACAAGCGCGCAGGCAGCCGAGCGGACCGGTTTTCGCGTGCTGGGGGCGATCAGTTTTTCGCACTTCCTCAATGACATGATCCAGTCGCTGATCCTGGCCATCTATCCGATGCTCAAGGGCGGCTTCAACCTCAGCTTTACCCAGATCGGGCTGCTTACGCTGACGTACCAGATCACCGCTTCGCTGCTGCAGCCGGTGGTGGGCCTGTACACGGACAAGCATCCCAAGCCGCAGTCGCTGTCGATCGGCATGGGCTTCACGCTGTGCGGCTTGCTGCTGTTGTCAGTGGCGCCTACCTATGGCGTGCTGCTGGTGGCGGCCGCGCTGGTGGGCACCGGGTCGTCGATCTTCCATCCGGAGTCGTCGCGCGTGGCGCGCATGGCGTCGGGCGGGCAGCACGGGCTGGCGCAGTCGATCTTCCAGGTTGGCGGCAACGCGGGCAGCGCTACCGGGCCGCTGCTGGCGGCGTGGATCGTGCATCAGCAAAGCAGCGTGGCGTGGTTCTCGCTGGCGGCGTTGCTGGCGATTGCCGTGCTGTGGCAGATCGGCGGCTGGTACGGCCGCGAGCTGGCGCATACCACGCGCAAGCGCAAAGCTGTCGCCACGCATGCGCCGTTGCCGCGCAGCACCGTGGTGCGTGCCATGGTGGTGCTGATGGCGCTGGTGTTCTCCAAGTATTTCTACATGGCGAGCCTGAACACTTATTACACCTTCTATCTGATGGAGCGCTTTGGCCTGACGCGGCAAAGCTCGCAGCTTTACCTGTTCGTGTTCCTGTTCGCGGTGGCGGCCGGCACCATCCTGGGCGGCCCGATCGGCGACCGCATCGGCCGCAAGCGCGTGATCTGGGCGTCGATCCTGGGCGTGGCGCCGTTCACGCTGATGCTGCCGCATGCCAACTTGTTCTGGACCGGCGTGCTGTCGTTCATCATCGGCTTTATCCTGGCCTCGGCGTTCTCGGCGATCCTGGTGTTCGCGCAGGAGCTGATCCCGGGCAAGGTGGGCATGGTGTCGGGGCTGTTCTTCGGCTTTGCTTTCGGCATGGGCGGCATCGGCGCCGCGGTGCTGGGCAAGCTGGCCGACGCGCATGGCATCCAATCGGTTTACCAGCTGTGCGCCTTCCTGCCACTGCTGGGCTTGCTGGCCATTTTCCTGCCCGACCTGGGCGGCGGGCGAAAAAAGCTGGCCTGAGCCTGCGCGCAGCGGCCCGCGGCCATATCGGTGTTCGATTTCATGCACCGTTGTGGCGCCAATGCGCCACATTGCAGCAACCCCACGCGGTGCGTGGCGCACCCGTGGGGCTGCCATCTCAGCATCAAGCATGTCCTGCCGGATGCCTGCCGCCTGGCGGATGCTGGACGATCACGCCGTACCAGCCCAGCCCCGGATAGGTCTCGTAGCCCGGCGTGCGGGCAAACGCCACCAGCGCGCCGTCCGGTGCCTCGTACCAGCCGGTGGGGTTGTTGTCGTCCTTCAGGGCGAAGGTCTCGGCCAGCAAGCCCACGCCATCCGACGCGGCGATGACGCGGTGCTTCGCGTCCACCAGCAGGCAGCGCGTGCGCTGCCAGTCATCCGGGGATAGCCGCACGCCCTTGACCACCGTCTGCGCCTGCGGCGCCCAGTTGAAGAAGATGGCGAGCACGCCGGCGGGCTCGCCGTTGGCGCGGCCGCCTTCGCGGATGGCGGTGGCGTAGGTGGCCACGCTGGCGTTGTCGAGAAAGCGCGACACCGCGACATCGTGCGCGACATAGTCGTCGCCCGAAGTCGTGGCAATCGCGCGCTTGAACCATTCCACGCCCGAGACATTGCGCCCTGCCACGCCGGGGTAGGCGTGCGGGCGGCCATTGGCGAGGACGCGTCCCTGCGCGTCGATGACCCACAGGTCGAGGTAGACGGTGTAGCTGTTCAGGATGACGCCAAGGCGTTCGCTCGCATGGCTGGCGGTGGTGCGCTCGGGGCTGCTCACTGCCTCCACGAGGGCGGCGTCGGTGGCCCACCAGCGCACGTCGCAGGAGCGCTCGTAGAGGTTGCGGTCGACCACGTCGATCATGTTCAGCGCCATGTCGGCCAGGCGCTGGCCCTGGTGGCCGCGCATCTGCCGGATCATGGCGTCGCCGAGCTGGGTGAGCTCGGCGATGGAGCCGCCCAGCTCCGTGGTCAGCTCGCCGGTGATGCCGGAGATGCGCTCGGAGACCTGCTTGACCTGATTCGCCACGACGCTGAAGCCGCGGCCTGCATCGCCGGCGCGCGCCGCCTCGATCAAGGCGTTCAGGGCGAGGAACTTCGTTTCCCGGTTGATTTCCGCGATGCTGGAGATCTTGTTGTCCGCGATAAATCCAACGTGGTGAGACAGCTCGACGATGCGGTCTGCGCTTGCCATACGGTATCTCTCATTACAGATCCAGTGACCAGTCAGGAGCCCGGCGTGTGCTGTCGAAAACGGTCCGCACCATGTTTGTTCTGCGTCGCTCCTGTCGTTCTGCATAGGCGAGAAGCGTGCCAGCCTGGCATCAGGCTGGCACCAGCGACAGGATGAGCGAGCGGATCAGCGGCCGGTCTTGTCCTGCGACACGTCCATGATCATGCGCGTGAGCAGGTACAGGCGCGGCGTGACCGAGTTGAGGTCGACGTATTCCGCATCGTTGGAATGCGCGCCAAAGCCGCGCAGGCCGAAGCGCTCGATCACCGGTGCCTTGGTGGCGGCCGCGGCGAACGCGGCATCGGTGCCGCCGCCCTCGGCGGTGTCGTACACGGCCAGCTTCTCGCCGATCTCCGCGTACACGCCTTGCGCGTGCGCGGCCAGCTTGCGCGCGGCGTCGGTGACTTCCAGCGGCGGGCGGCGGCGTTCGAACTTGACCTCGACCTTGGTATCGGGGATCAGTTGCTTCTTCACGCGTTCGGGCAGCGTGCGTTCCAGGCTGTCGTAGTCGGCGGTGCGCAGCACGCGCACGTCGGCCTGGGCCGTGGCGATGGCGGGGATCACGTTGCGGTTGGTGCCGGCGGAGGAAATTGTCCAGTTCACCTTGAGCCCGCTCTCGGGGTTGGACAGGTCGCGCATCTGCAGGATCTGGTGCGACAGTTCATACAGTGCGTTGCGGCCGTTCTCGGGCGAGCTGCCGGCGTGCGAGGCCTTGCCGTGCACGGTCAGCGAGATGGCACCGATGCCGCTGGTGGCGAGCGACAGGCGGTCGCCGGTCACGCGCGTGGCTTCGCAGGAGAACACCGCGTCTTGCTGGCTGCCCATCCTGGTCAGCATGGCGCGCGCGCCCGGCGAGCTGATTTCCTCGTCGCCGTTGATCAGCACGGTCAGCGTGCCGTAGTCCTTGAAGCCCATCTTCTGCAGGATGGCCACCGTATGCAGGATCACCGCCACGCCGTTCTTGTCGTCAGCGATGCCCAGGCCATAGGCGCGCTCGCCGTCGACGCGGAAGGGCTGCTGCGCCAGCATGCCGCGCAGGTAGACCGTGTCCATGTGGCCGATCAGCATGATGTTGCGCTTGCCCGTGCCCTTGAACTGCGCCATCACCATCTTGCCTACCTGCTTGGGCGTGTCTTCCATGCGGTAGACCTCGGTGGGCTCGATCAGCTGCGCGTCGCCGCCCATCGCGGCCAGGCGGTCGCGGATCAGCGTGGCGATGCGGTCCAGCCCTTCGATGTCCTTGCTGCCGGATTCGATCGAGACCAGGTCTTTGAGCGTGGCGATCAGTGCCGGCTTTTCTTGCTGGGACAGCTGGTAGGCGGGCTCCACCGGCGCCGCTTGCGCGGCAGCAGCGCAAAGCAGGGCGGCGAGCGCTGCGGCCGCCTTCAAGGAGGGACGAGGGGAAAACGCGCTGGTGTGCGGGGTAACGGTCAAACGCATGCGGTGGGCTCCGTGGTGCAGTGAGGAAAAACGCAGTGAGGGGAAACGGGTAAAGGGCAAGGCGGGGTGCAGGGTTCGTGCCAGGCGGGGCGCACGCATCGCTGCGACGCGCCTTTCGGCCGCGCTATTCGTCGGCCGCCTCGAAGCCTTGCAGCCAGCGCCGCAGCAGGCTTGCCAGCTGCTTGCGCTCGGCGGCCGAGAGCCCTTCGAGCAAGCGATGCTCATTGGCCACGTGCACCTCCAGCGCGTGGTCGATGCGGGTGCGGCCCGGCTGGGTCAGCTCGATCAGCAGCCCGCGCCGGTCGTCCGGGTTGGGGCTGCGGCGCACCAGCCCGGCGCGCTCCAGATGGTCGATCCGGTTGGTCATGGTGCCCGAGGTGATCATCAGCGAATCGATCAGCGCGCCCGGCGACAGCGCATAGGGCGGGCCGGAGCGGCGCAGCGTGGCCAGCACGTCGAACTCCCAGGTATTCAGGCCGGTCGGCGCCAGCGCGGACTCCACCGCGCGATCGGTGTGGCGCGCCAGGCGCCAGACTCGGCCGATGATGCCCATCGGCGCGGCGTCCAGGTCAGGGCGCTCGCGTGCCCACTGGGCCAGGATGCGGTCGACGCGATCACCCCCGCCTTCGGGTGCATCGTCGTTGCCGGCTTTAGGGGAGGGCGCCGTCGCGCCGCTTGCCTTGGGTTTGCCGCGAGTGGCCATGGTGGGCTGCTGTTTATCCTGGATGACGAGAATCTTGACATCAAGGCGTCTAGTTCGTAAAGTGAGATTTATATCTTGATATCAAGAATAGTTGCCTGAAGAAAAATGGAGGCATGACGACATGAAGCCCGACGCCCAGCCCGCCTCGCCAGCTCTGCTCGCGGCGCTCCCATCCTCGTCGTCCTGCACGTCCACCACGTCGTCCTCCACGGATGCGCCGCAGGTCCAGGTACGTACGGCGGATGTCCTGCTGACCGCTTCGGCGCCCCTGATCTGGGGCAGTACCTACCTGATCACCAGCCAGTGGCTGCCGCCGGGACAGCCGCTGCTGTCCGGCGTGATTCGCGCGCTGCCGGCCGGCCTGGCGATGCTGGCGTGGGGCCGGCAACTGCCGCGCGGCGGCTGGTGGTGGAAGGCGGCGGTGCTGGGCGTGCTCAACATTGGCCTGTTCCAGGCCATGCTGTTTATCGCCGCCTATCGGCTACCGGGCGGCGTGGCGGCCACCGTGGGCGCAATCCAGCCCCTGCTGGTGGTGCTGCTGGCGTGGCTGCTGCTGGGCGCGCGGCCGCATCTGGCTGCGTGGCTGGCGGGGCTAGGCGGCATTGGCGGCGTGGCCTTGCTGGTGCTGGGGCCCGCCGCGCGGCTGGATGCCGTGGGCGTGGCGGCGGCTGCGGCCGGCGCGGTGTCGATGGCGGTGGGCACGGTGCTCGCCAAGCGCTGGCGCCCGCCGGTCTCGCCGCTGGTGCTCACCGCGTGGCAGCTCACCGCGGGCGCCTTGTTCCTGCTGCCGTTTGCGCTGGCCTTCGAGACGCTGCCGGCGCGCCTGACGCTGCCCAACGTGCTTGGCTACATGTGGCTGTGCGTGGCCGGCGCCGGCGTGAGCTATGCATTCTGGTTCCGCGGCATCGGCCGCCTGCCGACCGCCGCGGTCTCCGCGCTTGGCCTGCTCAGCCCCGTTAGCGCGACCGTGCTGGGCTTCCTGGTGCTAGGCCAGACCCTGAGCCCGGCGCAGATGGCCGGCGCGCTGCTGGTGCTGGCCAGCGTGTGGCTGGGGCAGCGCGCGCCGAAGGCGGCGCAGGCCGCTGCCGGGGGCTCCGATAGGGCGCATCCGCCGTTGCCGCAGCGGCAAGGGTGAATGACATCGCGCCAGGGAAAGCCTGGGAAAGGAGGATGTGAAAGCGGAAACCTTTCATTGGAGTCCAGAGGGTTCGACTCCCTCCCGGCAAAGGCTAACCACCAGCCGGA
>NZ_JBIUHC010000034.1:0-71417 GCF_044627735.1 Cupriavidus sp. CuC1
CAAATCTCCTCACGTGTCAAGACCTTGCGTTGATCAATCGCGGCCTTCTTTGCGCTGCTTAACTTGGGTGGATTGGGTGTTCGCCAGCCACGATCTATTGCTTCGGGAGATTGAATTGCTCGACGGCGTTCTCGCCGGGTTTATCGAGATAAGCAACTACAGAGGCTCAGTCAGGGAGATTCTCTCCCCGGCGATAGGGCGGTACGTTCTGATCGACGGACGCGACGACTCAACTCGGCGCTTTGTAGAAAAGGACGAACTGAATGCATCTGTCTGGGGATTTCTAACTCGGTAGACGATGACCATTCTATATTAGGTGATCGCACGGATGCCCAATGTCCGCGTTGGGTCGGGAGGCGACCGACCTACACCGGACGTAGAGTATTGCGACCGATGGCCATCTGGATACCGCCAAGCGGTCAAAATTGGTTACATGGTTGGCAGTGGTCGTCCAACATGGAACACTCAAGCTATGCCAGACACGAGATCAAGCCAAAGACCCAGAGCGACCCTGTCCTTCCTTGATAATTACGCGGTTGCGATATGCATCTGCACAGCTCTCTGCATCGGGATTCCGCGCATCGGTCTGGCCTTCGAAAAGCCGACAGCGTCCCGTGATCTGAATTTTTCCTACGGGGAATCGGCTCTTTCCGCGCTTGAGCGACAGCGACTCATCGAGTGGATCTTGTACGTACGAGGCCAGGACTGGTGCCCCCTGGAAACGGTTGCAGTAGAGGGGCATGCGGACAAGACGGAGGGAACTCCAATCTCTCGCAAGCGTTTGGCCGAATCTAGGGCATCCTATGTCACCGAGCTGATAAAGAGACACGGCATACCGGCGCAGGTCATATTCTCCGGAATCTCCTTGTGGGAGCCCGACTACGATCAAGCCCCAAAATGGGGTGGAAGAGTGGAGATTGGAGCTGTGGGGTCCAGTGCCTCTCCGCGCTGCTCATACATGGTGGGCCCGACCGGATTCCGTACAGCCCGATAACCGCTAATCGTGGTGCTCACTCATATCCGGCTATGACCGCTAGGGGTCGATAAGGGACCTTCGTCCTCCCCCCAGATCCGCCATAAAAAAAGCCCCCTAGAAGCGGAGGCTTCCTGGGGGTGGATTTCAAGCGCGCGTCCGGCCGGACGACCGGGGCGGTTCACTTCTTTTTTGCTCGCCTACGTGCCGCTGGCTGCTTCGGCTGGTAGCCAAAGCGGGCCCAGGCCGCAGGATCAACCGGCAGAGGATTGGTGCGCCCAGCTTCCAGGTTTACGAACACGCCGGAGTACTTCAGCGTGCCGGTCCGAAAGAGTGTCCACAGCAAATTGAAGGCTTGCACGCCGATCGCCTGATTGATGATCAGCGACTGCTTGCGCAGTGCGTCGGCCATGGAGCAGGACGGCGCCGTGTCGACCGTATCTCCCTTGGGGTTCACGAGATCGGGGAAAAGGTCGCCCACATGAGGAAGGCGTTGGGCGATCTTGCTGCCCACCTGCCCCAGGATCACCTGGCCCTTGTCGGTCTCATTGCCACAGTCGAGGTAGTAACCGCCGCTGCCCCGACCGACCGCACCCAGAATGGCCTTGCGAGCCGCGCGAGTGTCCACACAGCCCACCGCGAGATCGCAGTCCAGTCGGTCTGTACTGGCGACCCGCCGCGTCTGGGCGACCCAGCGGGTACCCATGAGCGCATTGAGGCGGTTCACCAGCAGCGTTGCCTTGAACTGGCCAACGTCGTTGGGATAGAAGCCCTGCCGTCCGACGTTCGTCTCGCTTACCGTGTCGTCATCGAACACGATGCACTCGATGCCGCCAGGGTGCCCCAGTTCGAGCATGGCGTGATGCAGCCTTGCCAGATTGGGCAGCAAGGCGCTGCCGGTACCGCCGGCTCCAACCACTACGACGCGCCAGGCGTACTCGAGCATCGAATCGGGGATATGGTGAGTCATTGTCATCACACGCCCCTCCCGGCCTTCGTCGCCGCATACCAGTCACTCGGGACCCTCTCACTCTTCTCGAAGATCCCTTTCGCACAGAGGCGCAGGGCGAGCGATGGGACATCCGCGCCGCAGTTGCCAATCACGAACGCGAACTTCACGTCATGCACGTCATCTATGTCGTCTTGGGACGAGAAGTACGCCGGATGCGCGCCGTGCGAGTGGCAGTCAAGGACCAACACCTCGTCGGCGGACAGCTCCGGGCGGTCGTAATCAAGGTGGCCTCGTCCTTGCGAGCGGATGATCACGTGGGCAAGGCGGAAGTCCCGCGTTACCGCGTTCCACACAACCCAAGCGCCGGTCTCGTCGGGCGTCGCTTCCCTCGCCATCTCCGCAAACTTCCCGATCAAGTGAACAGGGATCTTCCCGCAGCGCAGGTACGTAGTTTCGGCAACCAGGCCATAAGGCACGGCTGTCCTAACGTGGTACTTGCCGATCTGCCGAACGAGCCGGAGCCACGGCCGCGACACTTCCAGGAACATACCGTCTTCGGCGGCAAGTAGCCGCTCGCCGGCGCCTTCCATCGGCGCAAGGTCCCCGAAACGCGGCACCATCACGGTGGGAAACGATTGCTGCAATGTGCTATCCATAGGATGCATGACTATTCTCCAATTTTCCCGGCAATCAGATCGCCGAGAGACTTTTTCATAGGGATGAGCGCATGCTTCGGATAGGAAGGGAACTTCCCGTCCAGCATGTCGCGCCAGAACGCAAATACACCGTCTCGGTAGTCCACACGCTTGCCGCCGTGATTGGGATGGGTGAAGGCCGACGAGAAGAAGGCTTCTTCCCACCCAGCGATCGAGGCCACATCAATCTGCTTCGGTACGTGTGCGGAACCGATGCAAATCTTCCCCAAATCCCACGTGTTGAAGTAAGGCGGCTCATACAGTACCGTCTCCGGCGTGGGTCGCTCGTCTTGCATCAAAGCGAACACGCGAAAGCCAGAGGCGTATGCTTGGAAAACCAGACCCGGGTGCGGGACCACGGCGCTACGCTCGCCAAGCTCCTTGCACGAGAAGAACACGCGCCGCTGCGCCGGCGGGCACCACCACGTGATGGCATGTGGCCCGATGGAAAGAACGTTCGGCGTTAGAAACTCGCCTTTCGGCAGCGCTTCTTCCGCAACCTGGCGGACCGCGTGAATCAATGCGCGCCGGTTGAGGGGCACGCCTGCCCCAATGACGGGGCGCCCCGTCTGCTCATCCGTCACGATCTGGTGTGCGGTGGCATACGAGAACTCCCCGGCCTGGCGGCCATAAAGCAAAATGGCCCCTTGCAGGGCCACCTCATGGGACTGACTTCCAACAACAATGCCGGCCATAGGCCCTCCTATTCGGATATCAAGGTGAGAACGCGGTCAAGTGCCGCGATGATTTCAAACATGCAGGCCAACTCTTTGAACTGCTTGCGAATGGCCTTCGGCTCGCTTGCCACGGGGATCAGCGCTTGGTAAGTCGTGCAGTCCCCGGCATTGCTCAGGCATTCAAAGTGGTCGTCAAGAATTTCCCCGACCCAGTGGCCAGACCACATCGCAATGGTTGCCGCGGAGTACGCGGGTTCGGCCCATTGCGAGGTCTGGAGGATGCGGTAGCGGGAGCACCGCGCCAGGACTGTCTGTAGATTGACGAGTTCGCGACAAATTCGCTGGGGCAAGCCCCGAGTGCGCGCAGCCAGCGCTGTCAGTTCCGAACGTCGCAGCCGCCTGACGCGGCTACGCTTATCCAGGCGCCGACCCTTGGGAACGACGTCGTCCGGGGCTAGGAGCGGCAAAACGTTGGACGGCAGATAGCGCTCGATGTCGCTATCCCCTTCGCCGAAACGCTCTTCGAGAAACTCCCTCGCTTCTTCGTCGCTCATTCTGGCGTCGTAATCCCAGTGCCACCGAGCGAACATTTCCGCCAGTTCATCCGGGGTGCGAATAAACAGCGAGCGGCTTGCGGCCGTACTGACCAGATCCATCGCCGTATAGAGCAATGACGGGTGTGCCCTCCGCATGACGTCGGCACGCTCCCCGATCTCGTACAGCTGCTCGCAGGGCAACTCGATCGCCAGGTACAACGGCGCTTCGAGGTTGCCCTCCCATCCGAACTGTTCGACCTGCTCCCTCGCGGCAACTTGGTCCAGCAGGGCGAATGTGAAGTTCAACCGCTTGCAACTGGGGGTGCGCCTGCGCAACCACGCGAACATGGCCTGTGCAAAGGCATCCCCTGCGCTGACCGCGCTCTTTACATCACGCGCCGCGAGTATGCCGACCTTGAACTGGGCCTGGATGGTCTCCAGACCATCCGGGCCATCGTCATGTCGCAGCTTGCCGCCGGCGGGAATATCGGCTGGCAGGGTTGGTAGTGTCAGAAAACCATTGGCAGATCGACGTCGGGCAGCGGGATGCTGTCGCGATGGCGTCCACCCGGGGACATCCGAAAGGACGCCGTCATCAAAGGTGCGAGGATCGAACAGCACGATGCGATCTCCCGGGAGTTAAAAAAAACCGCCCTTTCGGACGGCTTCGTGGAGGAAAGGCCAAAGTCCGGACTGGACATGGCCTTCATTAAGTCACGCTTACGCACGGCAGCCCTTGGCGCCGGCGGCGCGGACGAACTTGTAGCGCGCGGTATCGCCGTTGTGCTCGGGGCCGTCCACCGTAGCGGTGGTCAGCTCCGGGTACTGGGCGGTGTACATATCACGCACTTGGTCCGGCGTGAATGCCGAGCCGGGGTCCGGCAGGGTCATGCCGTTGTACGTGAACTCGCGGGTCAATTGCTGGACGGTCAGGCTCATGTTGCGTCTCCTTTCCGTTACAGCAGATCGGCCAGATTGGTACCGGCCGGCGCGGCAGACGATTGTGTGGTTGTGGAGGCCGGAGCGTGGCCACTACCCTCATCGTCAGCCAGCGCGCTGCCAGCGGAATCCTCTCCGTCGTCATCCGCCGATGGCGAAGTCGGTGCGACCTTGCCGTTGGCCTTCGTCAGCGCTTTCTGTGCCTTGGCAGTTTGGGCGCTAGCCGCAGCCTTCAGGATGGAAGCGGTAGCCTCCACCTGCTCGGCGAGCGAACGGTGCGTCACTGACACCGAAGCGATGGCCTGGGCGAAGCCCTCATCGAGCTCCGCCGGCGAGGCGGTGAGTGCGAGGGGCGTTGCCAACGCCGCATCTGCGGCCTTGGATACCACCGGCGCGACTACTACTGCCATCACGTCGCCCTTCATGGACAGCGTGAGCACAACCTTGTCGCAGGCGGCGACGATTGGAACGAGTTCCTGAAACATGGATAGATCCTTAGAAGATGGGATAAGAGAATGGGAAGCTGGCCGCGGCGTGGCGGTCAGTAGCAGAGGACTTTGGGCAGCTTGCCCGCGTAGTCGAAACCTTCGACGTTGAGCAGTGCCTCGATCAGTTCCGGCTTGGACTTATTGAAGACCTTGGCGAAGTTGTCACCGAGTGCTTTACGAATGCCAAGCTCATCGGCAAGTACCTTCATCTCGGACTTGGTCAGCAGTTCCAGGAAATCCTTGGACTTCTGAAGCGTCCAGTGCTGGCGCAGGTCCAGCTTGTGGTACTTGCACAGCGTCATGAGGTTCCGTACTTCAAGGCCCTCGATTGCCGCGACGGTCAGGCCGATGGTCAGCTGCTGGCGCTTGTCGGCGGCCAGCTCTTGCACCGTGGACAGGTTCTTCTCGAGGTCCGTGATAGACGCTTTGTCGTCTGCCAGCTTCTCGTAGATCTTGCCCATGAAAACCGCGCCAATGTCGCGGGAAAGCCCGGAGAGTGCGATCGCCAGCAGGTAGCTGTTGGCGGTCTCGGGATTGGCTGCAGCCTCACGACGCAGCGCCTTACGCCAGAGCGCGGACCGGTAGGCTTTCACCTTGTCGGATTCGCTGATCTTGGTGACAACCGTCTCCGCTGCCGTAGCCTTAGTCCCCGTCTTGGCGGCCGGCTGGCTACTAGCGGGTGTCCCCTTCTGTGCCGGAGCCTTGGCATCGCGTTCGGCCTTCAGCCGGGCCGCGACCTTGGTGGCATTACAGCCGGTGTCAAAGCACTGGCCGCGGAACACCTTGCCGATGCTGTCCGGCAGGCCGCTAACGGCAACACCGAAGTTCTCGCAGGCGTGGCAGGCTTTCGCCTGATCCTCGCCAACACCGGTCGGGCCGTCAACCAGCAATTGGACACGGGTATGGTTATCGCCCACCCTGACAACGCGAACCACCGGGCACTCATCCTTCAGACCATACGCCACTGTTTCCAGTTGCTTTTCGGTCTTCTGGGTGTAGCAGCCACGGTTGGTGCAATTGCCGGAGGCGATGGCTTCGCTGAACATCTCCGTTTGCAACGAGGAGTTGTGCGGGCATGCGGCGCATTCGGTCTTGTCGAAGATAGCGGTAGCGAGACTGCATGCCGCGGCCTCGATCGTCTTCTTGAGTTCGGCCACGGTCTTCTTCTCGCTGATGATGACCGGCAGGAGCTTGTCCTGCTTGTCTTTCGCGAGGGTGGCCAGCAGTTCCGCGTGTCCAAGCTGGATCTGACGCGTGTTGAGCGCGTCAAGCACGGACGGACTGCAGTTCATCAGGGCCAGACGCTTGTCGAGCGTCCCGCGCGACCAGCCCAGTACACGGGCGGCCTCGTCACGATCCCCTTTGAGTTGCCCGACGATCTTCGCCGCGGCCACTGCCTCTTCCGAGGGTGCCATGTCGGCGCGCTGGACGTTCTCAATGAGCGCCAAACGATCAGCCTCATCGTCAGTCAATTCCTTGATGACGACTGGCATGTCGTAATCGGCGCCGTGGGCTGTGTCAGCGCCACGGTACCGGCGTTCGCCGGCAACGAGTTCGAATTCGTCGTTTTCGATGGGGCGAATGAGAATCGGCTGGATGACACCGTTAATCCGGATGGACTCGGTTATCTCTGCCATCTCGGCGGGATCGAAGTACTTCCGCGGATTGCGACCAGGACGGATCT
The DNA here is from genome assembly GCF_044627735.1 of Cupriavidus sp. CuC1. Classification (NCBI taxonomy): domain Bacteria; kingdom Pseudomonadati; phylum Pseudomonadota; class Betaproteobacteria; order Burkholderiales; family Burkholderiaceae; genus Cupriavidus; species Cupriavidus sp. CuC1. The sequence goes on from NZ_JBIUHC010000034.1 coordinate 6,945, forward strand.
TGCCAAGCTTGACAGTGGGATGGAATTGTTGTTGCATTTTGGGTTCTCCGAAACGGAAAAGGGAACCCGTTGCCGCACCGGGAACAGGTTCCCGATGGGATAAGAAAGGTGGCGTTGGCTAGCCCGACAAAGCGGACAGGCCACGATACTGCAAAAAACTGTGCACCTGGCGGTGCGGGGTCGATGCGTCAGAGACGCGGTAGGTGCCGAAAGGATACCGCAACATCAAGGCGCGCGCCAGATCCGTCAGGCATCAGCGCCAAGCCAATCATGGGGACAGCGCAAAGGAAAAAAAAGCCCTCCGATGGAGGGCTGAGTACAGGGCTTGGGGCAGTAGCGGGGTCACGCTACTGGCTTCATTTTAAGGTCGCTGATGACACTCATGCGCCCCGTAAGACAACGAATTTAGTGAGCTTTCGCGGGAACAGGCCCGATTGGGCGCGACAGCAGCGTCGTCACGGCACCTGCCACGTGCCAACCATCCATTTCCGACTCGTAATGGTTGTGTACCAGTCAGGCACAACACTTCCATGCCGTCGGCGTCCACCGTGCCCAGCACCCTGGTGACTTCCCGCATCCTTGCTCCCAGGCCACAACCGCGCCATTCGGCTTGAGGAGCAGTTCCACGAGATCATCTTGCTGGTTATTCCCAGTCCAACCAACGATCAATCTCGAGCGCCTTGATGCGTGCCCGCAAAGTCGCTGCCTGCCCCGGATACCGGCGGGCAAGACCTGCATGCACCGTCTCCCAGCCTTCGGCATCATTCGCCACCAACACCAGGCTGTTGAGCTCATCGAGCGACACCGTGTACTGATTGCCGCCGCGCTCATACGTATAGCGGGCGCCGGCATCACGTTGAAACTCCACCGTCTCGCCAGCTTTCACCACAGGGCTGCCCCAGCGGGTCCGGTCTACACAGAAGGCCTTGCGAGCAGTACCCTCCAACTTCTCAGCGGAGGCTGCGCCAGTTACCCAGGCATCGCGCCGGGGCGGCATCGGCTGGCGGGCGCTGCGCCGTGTCCTGTTGCCAAGATGCGCGAGGAATCCCGGTGCAAGCTCCGGCTCCCCGCCGGCGGCGAATCATTTGCGGCAGCCCGTCGAGTGCGGCGATTGGATTCGACTGGGCAAGATAGGCCTCAATGTCGAGGCGACCCTGGCCGGCGTGGCGGAACCCTTCCGGCAACCGCTGCCCCTCCAAAGGCACAATCCGGTGAGCCAGAATCCGGTTGAGCACCATCGGTTCTGTGAAGCCGCAATCGAATCCGAGGACAATGCGGCGACCGTCGCCACGATGCGTACCCGTTTCTGCGTGGTCACGGGGCGGGTAATTGCGGACCCGTCGTCGCCGAGCAGCTGGTGGTTGAGCTTAGGCTCACCGTGCATCCGATCGCCTAGGCCCTGCAGGTGTGCACAACCGGGCGGTGAGGCTGCGCCTGCCCATTGGAAGAAAAACGTGTGCCGAGAATTCGGCGGTGTCGATGCGTCGGAGACGCTGAAGTAGGCGGCAGGATGTCGCAAAGCGTGCCGCTAATAAAGCCCTATACTTCCCGGGGCACGCCAGCCTTACGCAAGCGGTTCACGACGCTCGCCCGATAGCGCGCCGTCTCGGCTGGGTCCTGCATGGAAGCGTAGTCCGGCATGCGTTCCTGCCCCGGCTTGCCCCCGGGCTGCTCAAGGCCAACGGGGTCCAGGCCGTGATGTGCAGCGTGTAGCTGCGAGACAGACCACGAGAGCTCAAACGTGGCAATGGTGTCCCAACGACCAGGGATAGCATCGGCATCGAACCAATTCATACCCGCACCCTGCATGTACGCAACGACCGTGTATTCGCTCCCTTTGTCCGACGGCGTTGCCTGCACTTCGAAGCGCAAGAGATCAGCCGGGGGATGCCAGAACACCCGATCCAGCATCCGGCGATAGGCCAGCGCATCGATGGTGGCCAGCTCACGGTAGTACGGCTCGCCGGGAGCGGCGCATGCCCGCTCATCGCGGGGCCGGGTGCCAAGGCAGATTTCCATCAAAGCCTGTTGTCGTTGTCTGGTCGTCGGGAGGGGTGGCTGGCCGGCGATCCGGCATAAGACACGCAAAATGATACGTCATTCGCCGGCTCATTCGCCCGGATTCGCGCCGACAATATTGTCTGCCGCAATGGGCCCGGCCGCCACCTTGACTTTGCGCGGGGACCCGTATGCTGGATTCAAAGAGTACTCAGCCGATCCAGACCATGCGCTTCACCCGCTACAAACGCCACAGCTGTTCCGCGGCAATGTGGTCGCCGAAGAGCGGATAGCGCTCGCGCTCGCGTGCCTGCTTGCGGGCAAAGGCGGCCTGGCGGCGAACATTGAAGTCGATGGTGCGCGCCAGATGCAACTGACCGGAACCTACGGCGCGCTAGCAGAGCGATACGCTGGGTGCGCCGCGATGTTAGTGCGCTACATCAGATCCAACCCGTCCCAACGGGAGCCGGACCCAAGCATGACCGCTACCGTCATACCGCGTGACCTGCACCTTACGACTCCCGAGGCGTCCGATGCCGCCTACGCCGAAGCAATCCGTCTGGTGCACACCCACCGCGCCGCCTCGATTTCGCTGGTGCAGCGCTATCTGCGCATCGGCTGCGAGCCCGCGCGCGCTTTGCTGGCCCGCATGGTTCGCGAAACCACGTTCGTGCGGACCATGCCAGGTGGCCTCTATATGTATGCGCCCGAACCACTCGCCAGTGAGCTGAAGGCCTTGCATGGGTTCGTCACCGACGTCCTCTTGAGCTGCGAGCGCAGCCCCCTCGACGCGCATGCAGTGCGACAGATCGGTCTCAAGCATGCGTTACTGGACTACGTGCAGCGCGGCAAGGAGCCGCGCCCGACGGACGAATGACATGCCCAGGTCGGAGACCGTGAGGGTGGCCCGCAACCAGACGACAAAGCCCGATTCGAGGCGATGGTCTACGGATATGGGGAGATAGACGCCACCGCGCCGCCTCAAACTCAAAGCGCTACCGATCAGTCAGAACGGCGCAATCGCCTGCACCACTCACACACGGACGAGAGGGGCAATATGCCTGAGCGCGACGCCGTCATGGGTTGGCACGGTACGAAGCACACAGGCCGCCTCTGGACAATCGAACTGATCGGCCCAATCCCTATCTATGTACTGAAGCACCAAATTTCTTCTACCCGATGAACGAAGCAAACCACGACGCAGAATTCCCCCAACCCGACACCGTGCTGGCAATCCGTGGTGCCATTGCAGTTGGCCGTCAGGGCGGGGCCAGGCCGCCCGATGGATCATGGCTGACCGAATTCTGGGAAATAGGCCATATTGCCCGCAACGCCGCCGATACGATGCGCGAGGCGATTGCTCCGTTCCAGCGCATGGTTGGCGACGAAACCGCCCATCTTCAGGACCACTTCAACGCGCTAGAGCGAGCCGTCCAGGGCATCAACGGGATCTATCCGGCGCGATTTGAGGATGCACAAATGGTTGCCGATAATCATGACTGACGCCGCACCCGGCACGCCTATCTTCCTACCCTCGCCCCCATCCATGCAACACGCCATCGCCGACTTGCTCGCCAAGACCGAGCAGTATCTCCAGCTTCGACCGCTGAGCGCCTGACCGCGCTGGGCCGGGTGGGTCGCGGATCTTGGCATAATGCATCGCCAGATTCCCGCGATCCCGCCCAAACAATGTCAGACGACTTACTCAACTGCGCCCACTGCGACAGCCAGCCTCAATTCATCGCCAACCGCTTTGAGGCGGTTATCGCTTGCACCGGCTGCGGCATCACCACTCCACCACAATCCCTTGACGCCGGCCGCGACCAGGCCTTTACCGTCCTGCGCGGCATCTGGAACACCCGCGTGCGTCCCCGCCCCACCGAGCAGCACGAACTCTCCTCCATCATCCGCAAGGAACTGACCACTTCGGACCTGGGTACGGTGCTCGCGCTGATCGCTCGCAACGAGGGAGACTGGACGGAGCGCGGGCCGCTATTCGCAGCAATGGCCGCAAAGCTGCTGCAGCCCGAGCCTATGCTGCAGGAATTGATTCCGGCCCAGACGCTGCTCAAGGATGCCAGCCGCTACCGGAAACTCATGCGCCGCGCCAAGGTGATTCAGATCGATGGCCGCCCGTGGATCCATATCGAACCGATCGATGCGCTTGCCGCGACGGTCTCCGAAGAACTCTTCGGCGGCGCGATCATTCTGGAGGAATTTCTCGCTCGTGTGCTCGATTGCACGGACGAGAATGGCGACTCCCTTGCTTCACCGCTTGGGAGGAAGCCGGCTGCTTGACTTCTTGCCGGCCTTGGCAAAATAGAGCCACATCGTTTCCGAACATATAAGATGCTCAAGCCTCTGATCCTCGCCGCGGCCATCGCCGCAACTGTCAGCACCGTCGCCTACGCCAAAGGCCCAACGGATTGTCCGCACATCTTCGGCACCAACGGCCAGCCGCACGTCGCCACCACCGCTGCGCCCAGCCGCAGTTCCTATGCTTCCGTGGATATGCCGTGCAGACATCCGCCGCCACCCGCACGGCCCTATGGTCCGCCGAACCTGACGGCCCAGGCTGTACTGGCGGCTCGCGATGTCCCGCGAGACAGCGACTTCTACGAGGAAACGGCGATTCCGGCGACCGACCGTGCCCACCTGTCCGATTACCGGCGCGGCACCGGCCTTGATCGAGGCCACCTCGCGCCGTCGGCCGACTTCCCCGACCAGGCCTCGCAAGCCGAAAGCTTCAGTCTCGCCAACGTCGTGCCACAGGCCTCGGTCAGCAATCGAAGGCTGTGGAGTCACCTCGAAACGTCAACCCGCCGCATGGTGCGCGACTACGGCCAGGCATTCGTTGTGACCGGCCCGGCGTTCGATCCCGCGCAACCGGCACGTCTGAACTCCCGAGTCGCCATCCCCACGTATCTATGGAAGGCGGTCTACGTGCCCGGTGTCGGCGCTGCCGCCTATGTGGCTCGAAACGACGCGACCCCGTGGTACGCGGTCGTGAGCATCGCCGAGCTGGCCAACCTCGCCGGCGTCGATCCTTTCCCGCGCCTCGACAGGGCATACCGGGAGACGCCGATGACGCTGCTTGCACCGACGCCGCATCCGGGCGAGAAGGCGGGCCGCAAGGTCAGCCTCACCACGCTCACAGCCGTTGCTGTTGACCGGTCGGCGCTGCCCGATGCCCCTGAGGGCCAGGACGCTCGGCATCCTGTCCTCCGGTCCGGAGCCCTGCCCTTCATTCGGGCCGTCTTCGCCCGCCACTAAATAGATAGGAGAATTACATGGAACGCCTCAAGCAGATCATCCATACCTTCCGCACCGACGAGGAGGCCCGATCTGGCGTCATTTTCGCCATTGCCCTCCTCTTGTTCTTTTGCTGGTGGGGCGCGACAGGCCACTGGGACGACTCCGCGTACCTGCCGTCCTTCCTGCGGTGAGTGCCGGCTATATGACGAACCCGTAGAACGAATCCCCTCCCATTCGGTGCAAAGCGCGGCAGCCCAAGGCGGAGGGAGAGGGGCATCAAAAGAGACAGGAAAACAAGCGCGTTTCCGCCAATAGGGTGGACTCATGTGCTCGGGGTCCCCACTGTGTGAGAGAGCCCGCCTTGCGCCCAACTTCAATACCACAGGTGAGGGAATCACCTGCGTCGCGTGGCCTGCCCGGCTCTAGTGTCCTCTTTAGCGTTGGAACCCAGAGCCATACCGCCAAATGGGCGGGGCGAATGATCGGCGGTGAAGATTTACGGCAACCAGTCGTTATTACCCCTAAGCCCGCCAACGCGCACCCAACAATCAACACTGCACGAAACAGGAAGATATGGCTCACAGCCGACGACCCCACCAAAATCGGGCGATCGCTAACGTCCTCGGGGGCTTCAGCACTGCTGACCGTGGCCAGCTAGTGATGGCATGCGGCACAGGCAAGACGCTTGCCACGCTGTGGACTAAGGAGGATCTGGGTGCCGACTCGACCTTAGTACTGGTTCCGTCGATTGCCTTACTCGACCAATTCGCGTCCGAATGGCGCTCGCACTCCACCACTGACCAGCCATACGCAACACTTTGCGTCTGTTCGGATGAGACCGTGGGGCGGCGCGCAGGTAACGACGACATCATCCGATTCTCTACACAGGATCTCGCACACGATGGCTTTGAGGTTACATCTGATCCTGCGCGTATCGGCGGTTTCCTGCGACAAGGCGGACGCACAGTCGTGTTCAGCACTTACCAATCCTCCCATCTGATTGCCGACGCCCAGGCCGACGAGTCGGTACCAGCTTTCGATCTCGCGATCGCCGACGAGGCGCATCGTTGCGCCGGTGACCAAGCAGCGTCTTTGCAACGATTCTGGACGGCAGCCGTATCCGCGCAACAAAGCGCCTGTTTGCCACGGCCACGCCGAGGATCTACAGGCGCAGGAGAGATAGCCCGCAAGGCGACCTCATGGTGGTCGACATGAGCGACGAGGCCTGGTTCGGCCCGCGCTTTCACACCCTCACCTTTTCCGAAGCCATTCGCCATGGCCTGCTCTCCGACTACCGCGTGGTGGTTATGCTGATCGACGACACGGAGATTCATTCGTTGCTCAAGACTCTTGAGCAGTCCAAGGCGGATCCTTCGAGCAATGACACATGGAAGCGTGCCGCACAGGTCGGCCTCCTGAAGGCGGTCCGGCAGTTCGATCTCCGGCGCGTCATCAGCTTCCATCGGTACGTGAATAGTGCGCATACTTTCGCCAGAGAGCTTCCTGCAGTATCCAAGCATCTGTCGGCGAACGGATCTGACCCTGGGCGCCCGAAAGCCGATCACGTCTCCGGAGCGATGAGCGCCCAGGAACGAAAGCGGAAGCTGGCGGACTTCAGTGGTGCATATGCCTGCGACTACCGAATCCTGACGAATGCGAGGTGCCTGACCGAGGGCGTGGACGTCGCCGATATCGACGGCATCGCCTTCATCGACCCGCGCGGCAGCGATATCGACATCATCCAGGCCCTGGGCCGTGCCATTCGTAAGCACGAGCGTAAAGAATACGGCACCATTGTCCTGCCGGTATTTCTAGGCAAGGGAGACACCCCGGCCGAGGCGATTGACAAGACCAACTTCAAGCCCGTGTGGGACGTCCTGAATGCGCTGCGATCCCATGATGCGGACTTCGAGACCGCATTGAACGCGCGCCGACAAGTCGAGGGCGGTGCCGCGCCGGGAGACGCCGATCCCCTTGCTAAGATCCAGTGGGTTGGCGCCGAGCATATTCCGGGCTTGGCTGAGGCGTTGGAGCCCTTGCTTGTTGGGGAGCTTACCGACGGATGGGAGGTCGGATACGGGGCCGCCAATGCACGGTGGGAAAAGTACGGAAACTGCAATGCTCCAAAACGGTCCGTCTGGCCCGAAGGCGATTTGGTGAACGGATTTCGGCTCGGAGATTGGCTCAACTTGCAACGGTCAACAAGACGAGCGGGCCAACTCTCCCGCGAACGAGAAGACCGCTTGACAAGGCTCGGAATGGTCTGGGCCCCCTGGGAGGCGACGTGGGAAGAAGGATTTCTGTGTGCGGAAGGATGGAATGCCCACTATGGCAACTGCAACGCGCCGGCTTCATCGAGATGGCCGGAAGGGGCCGGGAACGGTTTTCGCCTGGGCCAGTGGCTAGACAGGCAACGTAAAGCCAGAAAGGGCGGCATGTTGTCCGAAGAACGTGTGCGACGGCTTGAGTCAATCGGCATAGTCTGGGAGCAGCGGCAGGCAGCCTGGGAAGCAGCCTATTGCTGCGCCGTCGGATGGCATGCAATGTACGGAGACTGCAACGTTCCTGGGCATTGCACATGGCCCCCGGAAGATCCAAAGGGTTTCCGGCTTGGCTTATGGATTCGGGCGCAACGGCAAACACAGACGACTGGGACACTTAACGTCGATCGAATTCAGCGGCTCGAAGCACTAGGGATGAAATGGGAGGCGCTTCCGGCAGCAGGCAAAGGGCAATCGAAGGCTTGGGAGAAGGGCTTCGACTTCTTGTCTAGCTGGCACGCGATAAATAACAATTGTGACGTGCCTCCAGACTATAAGTGGCCTGACACAGCCGTCGGCGGCTTTGGCATTGGCCAGTGGGTCATAAAACAGCGAAAGAAGAAGAGATCCGGAAAGCTCTCCGCTGAGCAAATACAAAGGCTAGAAGCCCTCGGGTTCGTTTTGAATAAGCCCTCGGCCGAATGGGAGAAGGCTTTTGCATATGCAGCGGACAGGGCGTCCGTTCACGGTCATTGCAATGTCCCTGTTCATTTCGCTTGGCAGAAGGGCAATGACGAGCCGTTCCCGCTTGGCAAGTGGCTGAGCACGCAACGTCAAGCGAAAAGGGCAAGCAAGCTTTCCGTGGACCGTGAACGCCGCCTGGATTCCATCGGAATGGTATGGGATAGGAGCCGCAACTAAACCGCTCAGATATCCCCAGTGTCACCAGCGGCCGCTTGCGCCGTTTCCAGCAAACGGTAGAGCGATGTCCGCGAGATCCCAAGCGCTTTTGCCGCATGCAGCTTGACGCCGTTGGCTTGCTTCACGGCTTCGACCGCCATCTCCACGGTCACCCTCGGTCTGACCTCCGATGCCATTCTGGCGTGGCTGCTTAGGTACATGCCCGCCTTGGCCAGACGGCTATGGCCCGCCGCAGCCACGATCCTGCGCATCGCCGCATCCCGAACCGCCGCGTCGGTTATTCGATCCCCTCCCTTTATCGCCGCACGCTCCCCTGTCAACCGTTCGTACATCTGGTGAAAGTAGCCATGTCGCAAACCATGCGCCGTCACGCCGTGTTCCCCGTGCTTTGTCACACCATGCTTCTCCAGCACAGTGTAGAAACGCCGGCGCCATTTCTTCTGACTGTACTCAGCGGGTATGAGTGAACCCCGCTCCGGATTGGTCTTCGCCGCCAGCTCAGCTGCTTCGACCAAGAGGTCATATTGCCAGCCAAATTCGATCGGAATCTGCCGTGGCAGCCCGCCTTTCGTCCCGTCTTGCACGTGCAGGTAGCCCGTCGGCAGCAGGTCCCGTGCTGGACGCAGCCTCCAGCTCTCCTTAGCCCTCAGGCCGAACGCTGCCTCGAGTCGAACCTGCATTGAGACATGGCTGTCGGTCCGAGCGATCGATAAGACCACCTTCTCGGCGTCCACACCATTTCCCTCCCACGAGCGGTCTTTCGTCGCAACGTAGCTGCGACGATATCCTTCAGGCAATTCCACGTAGTCCTCCGGCTTGCCGACCATCCCGACCTTTCCCATCCACCCCGCACACATCGCGCGCAGGTGCGACAAGCGCCCCTCCACCGTCGCCACATTCAGCTTTCTCTCCAGGATCCAATGCCGTACCAGCCACCGAACGTGCCTCACCCGGACGTTATAGGGCGACATCACAGTCATTCCGCCCTTTCGAAGCTCCACCATCATGGCCAGCAACGCTTGCGCTCGCTGCTGTTGCGTCAGCGCCGACAGCGCGCGGCCGCTCGCCCGCGTCACGCTGTGCGGCTTGTGGAGATTATCTGCTGCCAAGATGGCGAATTCCGATTTAAACCGCTCGGGCAGAGAGTAAACGGCCAAAATCGGCCGCAGATTGATAATGGTCTGTGCTGGCATTTCTTCTTTCCTCCGTGAATGGCCCTCGACCATCGCGGCCGACCTGCTGTTTTCTGATTCCCTCCGCACTCCGGCGCCCCTTCACCGACTCGCGTCCCACTCCGACTTACCAGGTCGGTTACCCTTAGCCCCGGGCCGGGTCATACCTCTAGACCTTTAACGTACCAATTCGATCAGCCGACGCACAGAAGCAATGCGTCATGACTGTCCACTCTGCGATGGGCCGGCTATCGCCGTCCTCCCACCGCTTCGCGGCCAACCTACCCGCCGCATCTTTCGATGCACGGACCATCACCGGGATCGATCCCCCTGTGGTTCCTGGCCCAGAGCCTTGGTGGTTGATTCTCCTTACGCATTTCTGGTGCCGGCTGCGCCTACCGGGTCATCATCTACAGGAAGCCGCGTCAACCAGTCACCTGGCCCGCTGTCGCTTCCTCGCTCCAAAGCTGGATCATCCCCACCGCTGTTGTGTGTCGGGCTTCGTGATCCATGCCCAGCCGGCCGGCTGAAGGAGCGCGTGAAATGGCGGATCGACCCACAGACTCTGTCCAGTGTCCGGCTTCGGATTCGTCCACACTACGGTCTATTTTCGAAAACAGACCGCTGATCGGCTTGGTAGCGTTGTGTCCGGTGTCCTCTCTATCCGAGACGATCCACCTGATTAGATTGAAAAAAAACCGGATCAATTTCCGGCTTGTACATAGAGGCGACCGACAACCCGTTTCGGGCTCTTTCGGTGCTTGGGATGGCCGCCAACGTGGCGGCAGGTCGATGCGTCGGGGACGCGAGAAGTACGAGAAGGATAGCCGGCCAGGCGCAGCTGTGCAAGCCGGAAAGACTGCGAATCGTGCGTGAAATTCGCGACTTTACGTCGACTTGACTTTGTTTCTTTGGCGGTAGAGTTGGTCTGTCGATGTGCCACGTAGAGGGACTTGGTCAAAGCTGAACCGAGCAAGTCCGATCAGATCAGGGGAAGTGGGACTTAGCAACAGCCCTGGTTTGTCTTGCTCGGTCCAAGTCCCCCCTAGTGGCACTTCGAGCCATCAACACCCAATAGGCACTGACCAAGGAGTATCGCTCATGAAAGTTTCGACCATCGCAATCGATGTCGGCTATGGCAACACGAAGTCCGCATTCCCGCTCGGCTCTGACGTCGCCACCAGCATGTTTCCGTCGCTCGCGCCGCTAGCTGCGACCTCTTCGTTGACGCCGCACAGCGGCTCCATCCTACGTGCCCGGAACGTCGTCAACGTGGTCGTCGATGGGGCGCGATACGAGGTCGGGCCGGAGGTATCCATCAGCGCCCCATACGGGAACACTGGCCGGTCATTGTCCGAGGACTTTGTCACGACCCCGAACTACGCTGCGCTGCTGGGCGGGTCCTTGCACTATTCCAACGCGACCGAGATTGACCGCCTGGTGCTGGGACTTCCCGTGCACAACACCCAGAAGTACGCCGGCTACCTGAAGGACCGCTTCAGTGGTGAACTCGACTTCGGCTGGGGCCCGATCCGGGTGCACAACGTGCTGCCGCTGCCTCAGCCTATCGGAACATTGGTCACATTCATCCAGCAGTGCGCCAAGCAGTACGACCCCGACAACGCCTATCTCGTGATTGACGTCGGCTATTTCACGACCGACTGGGTGGTCGCACGCGGCTATACGATGGACGACACCCGCAGCGGTGGCGTGCCAGGCGGTGCATCGCGTATCTATCAGCAGGTGGCGAGACTCATCTCGCAGGCCGAGGGCGCAGCGGTGGACAGCATCGAACGGATCGACAAGGCAATCCGCGAGGCTAAGCCGATGCTCTTCTATCGCAAGGATCTGGATCTACGCCCCTTCGTTGAAGAAGCCATTGCGGTTGCCCAACAGTCCGTCTTGGAAGTTCAAACGCGTGTCGGTCGCACCGAGGATATTCGCGCCATCATCCTGACCGGAGGCGGAGCGAGCTTGTACGCGCCGACGATTCAAGCGGCATTTCCGCACAACGACATTCATGTGATGGACGCGCCCTGCTTTGCCAATGTTCGGGGCTTCCATACGATCGGCTCTGCACGACATGTGTCGAAGTCTTCCTGAGCCGGCTGCACATGGACAAGCTGCAGATTACGATCACGCTGTCCCCCGAAGCCGCACCCGACCTGCTGGGCTATCTGCGACAGATACCCGGGGCTCGCGAGCGCGCCTTTGTATTTCGACTGCTCGCGCAGCACGGGTTGAGAGCACTTGGCGGCGCGGGTCCCGTGGGATTGCTACCAGCACCCGAAAGCACGCCGGCCGGAACGCCCCTCCCAGCGGGGGGCGCCGCCCCAACAGATAGCGATGTCAATATCAAGGAACACAGCCTAGAAACGATTTCTCCGGTCACGCCAGTCCCGACCAACCCGTCCATCGCGGCGCCGCAAGGTGGTGCGTCGTCAGTGGATACGACGGATGCCTTCGCCATTCGGGACGTTGGCGCGCTGAACGATGCGATGGCCAGGTTTGGATGAAACCAACAACACATTAGCGATCACGTATGCACAACCTCCAGCGCGAACAATGCACGAATAGGAGTGAGCCTCCGCCCCCTTGACTTTCGAAGGGGGCGGGTAAAGTAGAATCAACCGCAACGAACTAGGATAGGTACACACCATGACGGAATACGAAGTTATCCGCTTCTTCAAGTTTCTGTTGACGTTTGGCATCTGCTGGACCCTGTGGGAATGCGCGCTGACGCTATACATGGCGGTGCGCCGCCGTTGAAAAAAATGGACGAAAAAAAAGCCCGGCTGGATTGCCGGGCTTTTTCGTTAGGAGTGACCGCTCAGTGGCGCGTCGGTCGTTGCCGACCAGTGCAATAGGTGAACGCGGAATCGAAATCTAATTCCGTGTGTTGAAGCTGCGTGGAACCGTCGGGATTGCGCAGATAGACATGGTAGCTCTCGGCGTCCGACTGGCACGCCGGGACAGCGCCCGAATCCAGTTCGCGCATGGCGCAGATTTGCAGGCGACCCACGATGACATTGAACCCTTTGAACGACATATCAGAACTCCAAGTAGTGAGCTGCCGCAAAGGGTTCTGCCCGGCGGGCAGAACCCGCAGGGCAGAGAGAAAGAGGTACCGCCCCGAGAGGCGGTATGCAGAGAAAATGGCTAAGCGTGGACTGCACGCCTGCCAGCAATGCCTTGCAACCGGTTGGTGGTCAGCCACTGGTCGCAAAAGTCCGTGCCCCGCACCATTGGGCGATGCACGTGAACGGTCAGCCCTTCGCTGCGGGCTCGCTTGGCTAGAGCCAGCGCGTCCGCCATACCGGGTGACTTCCCGGTCTTCGGATCGACTTCATCGAAGTCCGCGAAGATGTGCAGCGTATGGATGCCCATGCCTTGCGGCACCACGAACCGATGCAGCAGCACGCGGTTCAGGCAGTTCCAGGTCGGCACGCCGTAGAGCATGTGCGCGGCGTAAGCCGTCTCCAGTCCTTCGGCAACACCCAGTACGCCATCACGCGGCGGCATGAGCCGGACCGCACCGCCCGCAAGGGGCAGCGCCGTCACGTCATTGCGCTTGGCTGGGAGGATTTCCCCGTCAGCCGCCACGATGACCGCCTTGGTCGCCTTGGCCGGATCCAGGGAAGTGCGATGCACCGTCGCCATGCGACCATCCGGCAGCGTGAACTGCGCAACGATCGTGGGATAGCGCCCCAGCAAAGCGCCCTCGTGGCGGTAGTCCATCATTGCCAGCCGCAATGCGCTCGGGCGAGGCGCAACGAGGCCCGGCACGCGAGCGGCGAGGTAGCGCATCGCGGCGTCTCCAGGCACAAGCGGCTTGGCGCTCGACCAGACGCGCTCGATACGCTGGGCCTTGGCCGCTTCACTCATGCCACGACTTCGAATAGGTGCATGGGCCGGTCGGACAATCGCCGGTGCCGGCCCACCCTCCACCACATGGGCTAGCTCGAGGAAGGACATGCCGGTGTACCGGCAAATGAGCAGGATGGCGTCGCCCGCCATCGGGTTGCCATTGGCGCACTGACGGCATACCCAATCGCCACGGCCGCTCTTGTTGTCGTAGGTAAAGCGGTCATTGCCTCCGCACATCGGGCATGGGCCTGGCTTGCCGGTCAAGAACTGCTCCGGCAGGAAATGCAAGACCAGAGCGTCCCATTGGTCGGGCGTCCAGTTCTTCGTGAAGCTACTCATTTTCATTGGGCTGCACTCCGGTCGGAATGGTTGGTCGATGCCTGAGACAGGCGGGGGAAATCGCTTGCTCAAAGGACACCCCGGCCGAGCCAGAGGGTCTTTTCAGCATGGCGAATCGCGAGAGGGAGTCGGGATGGTCTGCCCGGAGCCGGGCTGGGAGAGGAAGGGGCTACTGCGGCCGGCGAAGGCCGGCAGCAGTAGCTTTGAAACAAGAGGATGAGGCGAGACTGGCGACTGTGACCAATTAATGCATCGGCGCACCGTCGTACCGGAACGGAATCCCATCCAGCGCCGCCGGGCGTGCGAACGGAATATCGTCTGTATCGTCAAAACCGCCACCCGAAGCGGCAGCCTGCTGACGCGGCGGCGCACTTTCACGCTGCTGTGCGCCCCGCTGGCCTTGCGACTGGCGGGCAGGCTGCTGGCCTTGTGACTGACGCGACGCCTGCTGGCCGTAGCCATCATTGTCACCGGCGCCGCCACCCTGGCGGTTGCCAAGCATCTTCATCTCATCGGCAACGATCTCGGTGCTGTACTTTTCCACACCGGACTGGTCGGTCCATTTGCGGGTGCGGATGCGACCCTCGATATAGACCGAAGACCCCTTCTTCAGGTACTCGCCCGCAATCTCCGCGAGCTTGCCGAAGAACGAGATGCGGTGCCACTCAGTGGCTTCCTTAATCTCGCCGCTGGTCTTGTCCTTGTAGCGATCGGTGGTGGCCAGACGAATGTTCGTCACGGCGTCGCCGCTCGGTAGATATCGCGCTTCAGGGTCGGCCCCAAGGTTGCCCACGAGGATGACTTTGTTAATGGATGCCATAGAACATTTCCTTTCGAATCAATGTGAACGGGTAATCGACCACAGCCATTTGTCCCACAAGACTTGTTGACCGTTGTCGTCGAGCTTTGGCTTCCCCGATTTGCGGTGGAAGGCCGGAACCTTGACCTTTTGCAGCCGCCGCACTTCCACGCGGTCGCCAACCTGGCAACCGCCTTCGGCGATGGCTTCCTTCAGCCCCTCGCCTTGCAGCGTCTCAATGCCGGTCGCCGTTTCCAGCTTCAGCGCAAACGACGTGTAGGTGCGTCCGACTCGCTTGCGGTCGGCGAACTCGGCCTCGCCCCAGAAGGTGATCGTGCCACGATGCACTGCGGTGCCCGTCTCGCGCCGCGCTGTCGTCCCGGCAGCCGCTGGTGCGGAGCGCTGGAAGTCGCGGGATGGTTCACGGCGGGATTGGCTTGCGCCGCCGTCGTCGCTCGGCATTGCGGCGCGCGTCGCCGGCGTGGCGTGTGCGCGAATCGCTGCGGAGATGACGGCGGACAGGGTCTCATCCGGATGCTCGCCCAGCACGCTCCAATGCGGCACCGGATCGGGCAGCAACTTTTGGCCGAAGGGTGTCGCGGTCGGTCTCGCCTCGAAGGCAGCAACGAAGTGAACGATGCGCTGGCCTTCGTCACGGAAGAGATTCGGCACGCCGCCGATCTCGATGTGGACCTCGTTTCCCGAGCCAGTACCAACTGCTTGCTCGTTGGGCGAATCGGGTTCAGCAGCTCGAGGCAGCAGGGCGTCCTGCAACGCGCCAAGGAATCGCTGGATGAAAGCCACGGCAACTCCTAGAGAAGCGTGCCACAGTGCATCCGGCGAACTTCGTCCAGATCGCGCTTGAGGCGGTCGTGATTGAGGATGATGTCCTGCAGGACTTCGGGATTTACGCCGGTGATGGCGCATACATAGGCATAGGGCAGCGCCCCGTCCCAGTAGCCGAAGATCCAGCCAAGCGTCATGTCGAAGTCGTCCTTCTCAACGGCTTTGCCCTGCATGCGCGCGCGCAGCAGCTCGGCGCAGTCGGCAAGCGACTCGGGAAGGTTGTCACCGCGACGGCTGTCGCAGGCAAGACTAATGAGGGCGTCGATCATCTGTTCGCGCACCGCCTCGCTCCAATACATCGGATCGGGCAGTGGGTCTCGCTTTGGGGGATCGATCTTGACAGGTGCCGCTTCCCCGAAGAAATCGAGTTGCCAGGCGGCGGTTTTCATTTCCATAGGGTTCTCCGAGCGGAAACCCTATTGCCCACCTGCCGGTGGGAACGAGGTTCCCACGACAGGTGGATAGGGCCGCCCTCATGCGAGGGCGGAAAGGGTCAGGCGCGGCGACGTGCCGTTTCCTGACGGTTGAATGGAACAACGACAGGGGACTTCGCGTACGCAGGCGCTTGGGGCGCTGGCGATGGCTCAGGTTCTGCGGAAGTAGTTTGCGACTTGGGCATTGCAGCATCACGGGGCGTCGGCACAACGTGCCAACGACCGATGAACTTGTGAAATACCCACGACCCCGCAACGAGCACGAGGAACAAACCGCAAACAGTGGACTTTGATGCCACATAAACAGCCATCAGCGTGAAGAACAGGCGGATAGGCGAGCGCATCAGGTTAGCCAAGGATTCCATGGTTTTCTCTCTCTCTCTTGAAAACATTAAATGGGATTTCCCGACAGAAGGTCGGGCGATTATTCGATGCTCAGATGAGCAAGGAATCCTTGGAACGGCAACGCGCTTGCCGGATGCTCTGGCATCAAACAAAGGCGCTGCGCAAGGAATCGGGAAGGAGAATACGGGACGAAGCAAGCCCAGGAGGCGGCACTGCTTGTCAATGTCGATGCGTCAGGGACGCGAGAAGTTCGACCATAGTAACGCGAAACCCATGCCCCAGCAAGCGTGGGCAGTGACACCGTCGAGCGGCTATCAGCGCGGTGATCGAGCCCCCGCAGCCCCCGAGCACATGAGTCCACCCTATTCGCAGTAAGACAACTGAAACCGCCCTGTCATCACCAGTAGGGTGGACTCATGTGCTCGCCCCCTGAGCGCCGGAATGGCGTCGTAGATTCAATCAAATTGAATTCTGTTATTAGTCTTTTTAATTTCTGATCCCTACCAAAGAAGTATAGGTATTAACCCCAATAAAGATCGAACCGATAAGAGACTTGTGAAGTCTGCCTCGTTTCGCCCCTTGCCTTCAAAAGGGATAAAAAAACGCGAGCTTATGACCGCGAGATGCAGTGCAAGTAGCTTTAAGCTTTTGCCACCCGTACTGCAATGCGATGCCTTGACTTCCTCACCCAATCGCGAGGCTGGGTGAAGCGTCGCATCCATTCGCCTTCGTCTCGCCGCCTAATCGATATGAACATGGATAAGAAGAAAAAATTTGAACTGACTGACGGTCCGCGCCCGCAATCCATCCTGGATCTCACCCGTGAGCTACTCGGTCCCTATCTTGACCCGGCCGCCATTGCGCGCATCGTGCAGGCGGCCGACGAGATCGCCATCGCCCGTGAACGCATCTTTTCCGAGCACGTCGTGATCGGCTCAAAGCTTGCGCAGATTCAACACATCACGTGCACGGCGCTGTCGGCCCGCCGCCCGAACCCTGCGCAGGCCGCCAACGAAGCGCGCTCGCTCTTGTACCGATTTGCCGATCACACGTTGAGGATCCCCAAGTGGTCCGCCAAACGGTATCTGCAGATCTACGAGCGCTTCATGCACAACAACGATGCGCTCACCTTCCTGAATATCGGGGAACTGAACATTCTCAAGCGGCAGGACATCACGGCGGACGAGATCGCGCTGGTAGTCAAGGCCAAGCGCAGCAACGAGCCGTTCAGCCGAGCCGAAATCCTGCCCTTCATTGACCGCTACCGCGCCCTGAGTTCCGAAATGGAAACGCTGGAGAACCAGCTCGCCGGGACCGAGGAAGAGTTGTCGGCCAGTATGGCGCAGCACGACCAGTCTCAGATCGAACTGAAGTATCTGAAGGAGCAGATCGCCGCCGCTGGCCGCAGCACGGACGCTCAACAGGCGGCCCTGATCGAGGCGCAAGCCGCCCTTGCCTCACAGAGCGCCAACGTCGACGCCCTGCAGTTCGCCATTGAGAAGGTCAACCGCGAGAAAGCCGACCTGCACCGCCAACTCACCGACATAAAGATCCGCGTGGACGTCAAGGAAGTGCCCGTAGTCCCCGAGGGATACACGTCGTTGACGGAAGCCATCAAGGCCGCAGAAGCGCGGCTGGAACAGGTGCAGAGCGAAGTGCGCCTCTCCGAGGAAGAGCTCGCTAGCACGCGCGATGCCATCGCAGCCAATGAATCCCCCGCACCCGCGCGGACCGCGCCGCCGTCGGAACGCCATGTCGGCCTGCGTCTGGATGGCCTCGTCGCGGACTTCTCAGCATTACGCGACAAATTCCAATCCTGCCAGCAAGCTCGCGAGCTACGCGAACATCGCGCCACGCTCGCATCCCTGGCCGCCTCAGTGGCCACCTTCCATCAGGAACTGCTCGCCGCGACGAAGTCCGCTTGAGAGAGACACAACTATGACGCGACGCCAAACCAGAGAATTCCACGAACAATTTCTCCATCCCGCTTGGCTGCGGGATCGCACCACGTCGGCCAATCTGCGCCTGTCCATGGCAATGGCCAACACCCTCGCCGTCAAGCCCGACTTTGAGCCGGTCTTTGGCGCGAAGAAGGATGACTTGCAGGCGCTGCGCGACAACGTCGAGCAATCTTCCCAAATCCTTTGCTCGCCGTTTCTCGCTTTCACGCCCACCCTGGAGACGCCTGCGGACTGGGCGTGCTTTACCGACGGCACCACTTCGACGCTGGCATATGATCGTCTGGCAGACTCAACCCCAGCCCTCACGGCGCTGGACAAGATGCTGCTGGAGCAACACAACCGGGTCTATGTGGGTGCCCTGTACGACGTGCTCAACATCTCGTTGCTGGCCGCGCCTCTCTTGGGTATTTCCATTGAACTGGCCGAGTTCCTGCGCACACTGCCGCAGCACCGCGTGGAACTGGCGATTTCGTCGCGGGCCATTCCGTTGTTCAAATGGCGCTTCGCCAGCCCGATATTCTGGACCGAAGCCAACTCGGGCCGCCTATCCAGTGAAGTCCTGGCGCACTACCTGATGGAACACTGTCCGCTCAGAACCGACAAACTTCCGCACTCCGGCGCGTGGGGAGGACTGCGCATGCCTAGGCCGCTATCTGAGGCCTATGCCGAAGCCCTCCTTCATTTCAAGTGTCGTGCCAAAAGCGTAGCCTCTTTGTTCAAGATGAGCGTATTGAACGTTCGCAAGGATTACATCCGGATCCACGGCGAGTCATCGCCGTCCGGTCATTCACCGACCTCGTCCGCCTGGTACCTGGATTCCGCGGGCAAGCGATTGCAATCGACGTTTCATCTCTGGTTGTTCCGTGCGGCCATCGCGAGCGAAGCCACGATTCCTGGGGCTTTCATCGCAGCGGTCGATATCAGCAAGCAATTGTTCGTCGACGACTCCAAGCTGACGGCCGACCGCGCATTCCATCTGTCGCGCTCGATGGCAAGCGAGCATGAACTTGCCGTACGCAGCTGCCGCACTTGTGGCACCGCCTACCTGACGGCCAGTGGCGATCTGGCACACGCTGTACTGTGCCCAAGCTGTAGCGGTACACTCACGTCCCCGAACTTTGGGCGGGTCGGTCGCACACGGGCGCGCAAGAAGAAGGGCTAGGCCTGCGAGCGTGGCGTGATCTGGCACCCTAGGCTCTGCCGTCTTCGATTAATCGGAATAGCGCCTCATCCCAGATCGTTGCCGCTTTCGGCGAACAACCGTGAGTACCACGACACCGAACGAGAGAGACCTTGGAATTCCACTTCATTCAGGCGCTAAGCATGCTCTTCACGGCATATCTCGCCCACAGGCGCGGCAGAAATCCCTGGCTATGGGGAGCGCTGGCCTATTTGCTCACGCTTCTCACGCCGTTTGTGCTCGCATTCGTCACACGGGAACGTCCGCGCACACTCGAAAAGTACCTGGCACAGTTTCCCCACTGCCGCACAGGGCGGGGCATCAGCTGTGCTCATTGCAATTCGGGCAGCATCCGGCTATGGCACCAGCGCGGAGTTCTCTTTAACCGCGCCAAGCACCTGTGCAACCATTGCGGCTCGCACTTGTACGACAGCTAAGCTACCGATCCCAACGAACAGCAACCTTCGCCCCCCTCTTTTCGGGGGTTAAGGCCTCCGCACTTTTGCCGATACATCGAAATGTCTCGTTGCGCCAGCGCAGCGTACCTCTGTCACCATCGTCGGATATTACAATTGCGCCTATTCCTTGCCATCTTTCTGCCCTGGGTCCACTTCTTCACCATCGGTCGCCCATTTGCCGGCATCCTTTGCTTGCTTTTGCAGATCACGCTGATCGGGTGGATTCCAGCCGCAATCTGGTCGACCTACGCGCTCAGCCAGTACAAGACAAACAAGAAGATCGACGCCGCGCTGAACGCACGGCGCTAGACGCGCACGCGCCCTTGACTTTGGGGTAGCGCAAGTAGGATGGACTTATGCGATCCGAGGGCGGGCCGCAGTGTTCAATATTTAGAAGGGAAGAAAAATGCAAAATAAGATCAAACTGACTCTCTCCGCGTTCTCGGTCGCTTCGCTCCTCGCACTGGCTGCCTGCGGTGGCGGTGGCGACGGCGGTGGCTCGTCGACCCCGGCCGCAGTCACGCCGGCACCGCCGCCTCCGAACATCGTGGTGCAAGGCTCCGCACCTACCGTCACCGCGGACCCGATGGCCGTCGTCTTCGTCCCGCAAACCGAGACTTCCACCAAGTCCGTGCTTCAGTCCATCGCCTCCAACGCTTTCCCGGGCTCTCTGCAGAAGGCAACAGCCGAAGGCGGCTACAAGCAAATCGGGATCGACGCCAACAGCCTGATCTCGCTGACGACCGGCAAGATCGTGGACGTGGCCGGCAATGGCGATTTCGCTATTGGTCGCTGGACGGACGGTTCGAGCAGCATCGGGAACATGAGCGTGAAGCAGGGTTCGCACTACGCCGTAGGCCGGCCGCTCACTCTTAAGCCGAATCTTAGCGCTGGCGCACCCAGCGTTAAGGCATCATGCACGCTTCTCGCAAGCACCAATCCAACTGCAGTTAGCGGCAACTTCGCCCCTGGTCATGTGAATTCAGCATCGGCGACGGTGGATATCACGCTCGCCATCGTCGACACTTTTAGTCTGGACATTGCTATTGGCTCAGACACCAATGCCAAGGTGACTGTTCCCTTCCCGACCATCAATGGTGTCTTCCAATCGTCCGGCGTGATGCAGCACGTTCAAACGATGGGAGCTGATCCGGCAAAGCCGCTCCTCGCCATCGGCTACGCCATGCCGACGCCGTCCAGTGGCGACGTCACCGGCGTAGTCGTCCTACAATGCCAGTAAGCTTTGAAGCTGAGCCGGCAATGCCGGCTCTTTTGCATTGGAACGCCTGCCTCAGCCTCCGCCGCTACTGCAATCGTTAATGTCCGGCGCGATAAAACTCCGGGTCGAACCGTTCGCGTAAGTGATCGTGTAGACCCAACCCGAACCGTTCCCCCACGGGTCGCCAAACGTCCCGGTGCCGCACGGATGATACCAAGTCGTAAAGTCGGCTATGCCCGTGCCCCCTGACGCCGCCCGCCAAACGCCAGACTGGCAGGACAGAATCCTCCCGTTCGGATCGCTCCGAATTGCACCCTGAGGATCCCCGCATCCCCACCCCTCATAGACCTGTTGGCCGCTGCCTGTGGACGGCACGACCGCGCCGGCCGCATATAGATATGCACTCGCCTGGACGGACCCGTTTGCTCTGACGTTTCCATAAGACTGGACGTCGTTCGACGCAACGCCATTGGCAATCACGGTACCCCCAACGTTCGCATTCCCCGCAACGCTTGCACCTCCATTCGACTGCACATAATTGCCGTAGACCGCGTTTGCGCTCGCATTCCCTGCGACAGAAGCATCGCCATTAGAACGTAGGGCGCCTCCGGTCACGGTGCCATTCGCCGATACCGCGCCGTTCGACTGCAAATTCCCAACGGCATTCATCGCTTGGTTGTTCGCATCCATTGGACCCGTCAGGTTCAGGGAGCCATCGCGCTTGTAGAACTGGTTCATGCTCTGCGCCAGGAGCGATGTGTTCCCCACCCGCATCATGAGGACACCCGCATTGCCCCCGGACAGAGGGTTGGGCGCAGACCAGCTCGCGGCCATCCCGGTAATGACCGCAGGACTCTCCGCGTAGGACACGCCAGCATCGACGCCAGCGGCCGCGACAACCGTAGCCATCTGATCGGTACGAATGTTGCCGCTGGCATCACGGTATGCCGTGGTCGAGTACATCGCCCCAGGGATGGTGCAATTCGTCAGGCCCGCGCTGCAGTTAGTCGGCACCAGGTCCACACGAAAGGACAGCCCGAGCGGGCTAGTGTCGCTGAACCCGATCGGCAGCAACTTCAGGTTGATCAGATCCTGCACCGTGGGGTGAAGCGGGCTGGCGACGGTCGCCGATACGCTGCCCGCATTGATCGTCGTCGGCCCGTTCGGACTGGCGGCGAGCACCGTCATGTTGTCGAAAACATAGGTATTGACAGCACTCGCCACGTTGGACATGTACTGACCGGTACCGGTCGCCAACGCGTCGTCAATGAGGTTGTTGGTGTTGTGAATCATCACAGCTGCGCCAATCGCCGCGACGGATAGTTGAAGCGCCGCTTCGGTCAGAAACATCTAGCCTACCTCCAAGTAGATCGCCGCCATGCACGAGGCAGGGCGGCGGCAATTCCAACAACTATGCCAGTAAAGCCGGTGTCGCAGACCGGCATAAACTCACCAAAACGCTATAGCTTTCACCGGTCAGGCGATGTACAGGTCGATCGTATTGCTACCACCGGAACAGGACACCTTGCTCGGGTCGACCGCACCGCCCACTGCCTTGATGGTCGTCCCGTTCACGACGATCTTGCCGGCACTGCCTTGGTATGACGCGACGATGGCGATGCAAGCGGCGTCAGGCTGCTGCGGGACGGACCATTGCAGCGAGTCGTTCGCGCTGAGCAACTGGGCAGCGGCCACCGTCAACTGGCCACCACCTGGTTGCAGAATGACATTGGAGCCGACTTCGGTCATCGTGGTCAGATCCTTGAACACACCGTTGCTCATCAGCGCAGAGATGCTGACCTTGCTGTATTGCCCGCGGTAGCTGGTCTTGACCTTCCCAATGACGCCATTGAGTTCGGTGGTCAACTGCTGGACCTGGGTATCCGTCTGGTTGCGTGAGAACAGCACCAGGATCGCCACCAGCGCGAGGCCTGCCAGCAACAGGTAGAAGCCATACTCATCCAGTACCCCGCCCCACTGGCGTCGCGTGCGGCGATTGCGGCTGCCCTCCGGCATACGGCGCACATCGCGCACCGGCTCCACGCCCAATTCCGCGCCCGAATTGTCCATCTCTACCTGTTCCAGGCTCGTGTCTTTCTGCAATGCGTTCATGTTGATATTCCTCGTTGGGTTAAGGTTGTTGCGTCTGGGTGGGAATCGGGCGCTTGCCGCCCATGG
This sequence comes from Cupriavidus sp. CuC1, assembly GCF_044627735.1. Lineage (NCBI taxonomy): Bacteria > Pseudomonadati > Pseudomonadota > Betaproteobacteria > Burkholderiales > Burkholderiaceae > Cupriavidus > Cupriavidus sp. CuC1. The sequence continues at coordinate 30,178 of NZ_JBIUHC010000034.1, forward strand.
CCGCCATAGCGGAGCGGGACTTCATTTCCTGCGCCATGAAGGCAGGCATGAAGGCAAGCGCGGTGATGATCACGATCAGGATGATCGTTGCGCGACGATTGAAGCGCGACGCGCGCTGTTGCATGAGCTGGGGGGTGGTCTTGAGCAGGTCCTCCGACACGGTGTGAAGCATCTTCGAAAGGTCGCTTTCGTACTCGGCGATATCCTGAATCCGGTAGCTGGTATCGCGGTCAAACAGACCCGTGTCGAACACTTTCCCACCCTCGTTCGGCGCATATTCCAGGTTCAACTCGATGCGTTCGATGTGATACGCCAGGTACGGGTAGGCGTTGGCACGCATCAGCACCAGGCCGTCCAACAGGTTGCGTGCATCCCCACCGAACTTCTTGGTCACGGCCGAGAGGCCGGCCAGAAACTGGGCGCTTTGGAACCGACGGAAGAAATCGAACGCCAGCATCTTGCGGTCGAGCCACCCGCGGTAGCGCCCTACATAGCGGGTCAGGGCCCGAACGACCCATACACCGGCGGCGACTTCGGCAATCACGAGCAACCACCCCCAGTGCCGCAGGAACGTCGAGGTGTGGTGGAAGGTCGATGCAATAGGACCGTACTGGCTCACATCCAGCATTGCGCTGAAGGACTTGTCGATGGCCGGTCCGATCAGGAACGCCAGGGCGCCGAGGTAGGCATGCAGGATCACCACCGTCATGACCACGCCGGCCAGCGTCATGGCAATGCCAGCACGTGCCTCGCCAAGAGCGGTAAGGTTGCGTGACAGCGTTTCCAGGCCGTCCCGAATGTCGCCGCCCTCTTCCGCCACGGCGAGGATGGGAATGTCCTCGTCCGGAATCGTGCCCCGGAAGATCTCCGTCAGCCGCGAGCGCTGCATCTGCCCGTCGATCCCCTCGGACCGCGCGAGCCAGTGTGCCGCAAGCACGCCTACCGGCTCGCCGACGCGTCGCGCCGCGTCCTTGGCGAAGTGGTTGGACACCGGCTCCCCCGGCATGTGGAGAATCCGTTTCGCCAGATCGCCGTAGTACGTCGCTCGCATGCTGCGGAAGCGATACTTGGCCCAGAACAGGCGGTCCATGAACACCTGATCGCCTGCCTTCAGCATCGGGCCGCTGACCTTGCGTTGGGCCAGCCCAACCAGCCACTGTGCTAGTTTATTGAACATGCCGTTCCTCTCAGTGCTTTTCGCCACGCGCACGCTGGCGGGCAAGTCTGGCTTCGTAGGCGTCTAGCGAGCACAGGCGCTCCGCCTCACGCGGGTCCACCACACCGGCAAAGACCTTGTACATGGCGACCTCGAACACGGTTTTCCCGGTGCTGTCCGGCACGTCGAAGCCGACCTGGCGCTTGCTGCGCTGGTAAGCCGCCAACTCAATGTTCTTGGCGTCGCGGATATAGGCCAGGTCCTGCTCGTCGGGCTCGAACATCTCGGCCACCACGGTCCGGCCGCGGGCGCCGTTCAGCTCCGGCAGATTGGGACGCTGGCAAAGCTCGCAGCCTTGCGGGTTCCGCAGCCGGATGCCTTCGATATCGAAACCGAAGAGGCGCTCAATCTGCTGCAGCTTTCTCGCGCCAAGGGCTTCCTTCATCGCCGTGTGCTGGAGGCCACAACTGCAGGTCTTCGGCATCAATGCCTGATAGACGTAGAGATTGATGAAGCCCGGCGTGGCAAGGACGCTGCGGGGAATGCGCAGTTCACCGTCCGAGAGCCGGTCCGCCGCCGTCAGCGCACTCGGCGCGTGGACAGTCGTCAGCGCGCGCAGCCCCGCGCCCGCCACGTCCCGGAACAGCCCTGCCGATTCGTGATCGCGAAGCTCGCCCACCATCACAAAATGGGGGTTCATCCGCTTGATCTGGCGCTTGGCCGCGATGAACGGATCATCCCGGTTCGCACCGTCGAGCGTGCGCGACACGGAGAAGTGGTGCGTGCCCTTGGCAAGCAGCTCCACCGGATCCTCGATGGCCATCTTGTTCATCCACCCCGGCTGTCGCTGCATGATCGCGTGCGCCGTGGTGGTCTTGCCCGAGCCAACGACGCCAACGAGAACAGTGCCGCCACCGAGGTGCATCGTGTTTCGGTCGAGCAGCTGCGCCTGCTGCTCGAAGTAACCGAGGTCGTTGACGAAGTCCACTTCCAGGGATTGTGCTTCTTCGCGGTGCATCCGCATGACCGTCACATGGCCTGTGGCGCTCTGCATCGATGCCCAGCGGAACACCAGTGCCTCGCCGTCGATGCGCGTGCGAATGCTGGTCTGCTGCGGCAGGACCCGGCTGAACACCCCCTGCGATCCCCCTTTGCCCTTCTGCCAGATATGGGACAGGGTATCGAGCATCACGCCGGTTTCCATCCGGAATTCCGCCGGGGCAACGAGATAGCCGTCGATGGCGAATCGGATCTGGGAATGCGTCCCCTGATCTTCCACCTCCCAGTGGATATCCGAGGCCTTCTCTCGCAACGCAAAGCGCGCCGCAGCCTCGAAGTTGTTCCAAAGCGCGCTGGCCGGGCGCCGGCGGCCGATGATGTAGTCCGTCTCGACGCCACCGCGCGGATCGACGCTGCCACGGGAGAGGGCGACCATGACTTGCGTGGCCGCAAGGTGCGTGGCCGGCGCGGCCTGGTCATAGGGCAGGCGAGCCTGCCGCATGATCTCCTCCGCCTCGTCCGACGTGGCCATCTCCCGCGAGACCACCAGGGCGAACTTTCCGCGCACGCCCGGCCCACCCGCAGCTTCAACCAGCACCGGGCAGATCCCATGCCGCAGCGACGGCGCCATGTCCAACTCGTCGTAGAGCGTCTTGATGAAGATGGGAAGCTCGTCCACCGTGCCGATCTCATCCGCCGGCGCAGCGATTGTGGCAGCGCCAGTATTCGGCGGCCTCGAGGGCGCAGACGCGGCAAAGGCCGGCGCCGCGCCGGTGAGAACCGTCACCCCCCCTACTCCGGCAACATTGGCGTCCGCGCGGTCGCGCCTGCTGAACAGTGCCATCGCAGCGGCCCTCACCGTTGTGCCACGGACGCAGGCGCTGCCATCGGCGGCGTCGGGACCGGAGGCTGGAATGCTGGCTGCGGCATGGGCATCTGAGGCGCCGTCGGGAAGCCCGGCGTCATCGCTGGGACCTGTGCTGGCAGCGGCGCGGCCGGCCTGGCTGTTGCCGCATCGGGTCCACCCGCACGCCCAGACTCCAGTAGCACGGCCGCGTCCTCCTGCATCAACGGGGCGAACACTTTGGTCTTGCCTCGGGCAAAGGTCGTGCCGGCTTCCGAAATGTCGGCCACAGTGAAGCCGCGCCACTTCGCGCCAACGCGGGCAGGATAGACCTGATCACCCCACCTGACGTAGCTGCGCAGGTTCACAGCGCCGCCAGCAGCACGGCCGTCGACGCCATAAAGGGCAATCGTCTGCGGCGAGCGCTCGTGCGCCTTGACCGTCGTGGCGCCTGCCGGTGCGGCGGTCAAAGTGGGAGCCGGAGCGGTTTTGGCAAGATCCTGTTCCAGTTTCTGCAGCGCAACCTTGCCATCGGCCTCGATCAGCTTCCGTGTGATCGACATGTCGTCATCGGCAAGCACCACGCCGCAGGCAAGGAGTGTGAACATCGCCACGCTCGCGCGGCGGATTGTCATCGGGTAAGCACGCATTTCAGTCTTCCTTCTCAGTTGCGGGCAAAGGCATCGCCCTTGACCGTCAACATGAATTTCGATTGCTTGAGGTCGGGAGCGGCGTTCAGGTTCACGGCGAGTTCGATGGTCTTCACCACGACCTGCGGACCGAATCCCTTGAACTCGCTCAGATTGCGCAGCGGTCCGGTGATTTCCCAGGCGCCGGAGACAACCGGATGCGTCAGGGAGCCAGCCCCTTCTGACGGGACAGTGCCAAAGATCGCGACGTCCTTGAGCTCGGCCTTGGACGCAACCGGCCAGAGGGTCTGCAATTGGGAGCCAAAGCGAACGCGTAGGTCCATCGCCGTCGGCAGACTCTCCAGCACTGTCGCGAGAGGCGTCCGGGCTCCCACCGGCACTTGGGCGGCCACCACGGCCTTGGTGTCGCCGGCCAGGAAGGTCGGCACACCGAAGTGGTCCGGCAGCGCGGCCAGAAACGTCTGGTTGGTCAGCCCCTTGGCGCCCTGCTGGATCTCATAGGTCAACAGGCATGTCGTCTCCGGCGTGGACACGTCAAGACAGGCGATGGTCGCGAGCGTCCAGCCGCCGATCTGCAATGGCACCGCATCGGCAAACCAGCGATACCACGACGCCATCGCGGTGGCCACCGGCGCGACGGGCGTTGCCGCTCGCTGGGCCAGGTCCTCGGCATAGCGTTCCGCGGGCGTCTTCTGTGGAGGCGGTGGGTGTAGGCGGCGCTGATAGGCGTCGTATTCCGCCTTGCCATACTTCCAGCCGACCGCCCCCACCAGCGCAAGGGTCGCGAGCACAAGCAACCGTTTGCGCTGGGAAGATGCACCGGGCTTCTTCAGCAGCGCGCCCGGCCCGGCTTGCGCGGCCAACGCTTCCAGCGCAAAAGGCAAATGCGTGATCCGGCGGTCGGTCGGCAACAAGGCCAGCAGTTCCGGCGCGTTGCCCACCAGCTTGAAGTCGCCGTCGCACTTCGTCGGGAAATCGGCCGCAAGCTGGGCGAGCGTCTTCTCGTCGTGCACCACCTGATCGAAGCCCACGCGGGGTCGGCCTTTGACGATGCCGCAGACCAGATAGATAGGTAGCTGGCCAGGCGCGTCCAGGCGGAACACAAAGAAGGCATTGGGTACGACGTCGGGGATGCGGGCCAGCGTGGCCGCCCCTGAGTACAGCTTGTCCTTGATCTTGGCCTGGCCGTCAGCGGCGTCCAGATAGCCCATGTGCAGCGACTGATCCTCGTGCCAGATACGCGCGGCCTTGACCTCCCGCGCAATATTGGCCGCCAGCGTCGCGGGCGCACCGCTGCCGGTCAGCGTGCGCCACTGCATGCCGAAGACCAGCATTTTGCCGTGGATGTCGAGAATCATTGCGCCGCGGCCTCGCCCTGATCTTCGATCATCACCGTGGCCAGTACCAACGTGAAAGTGCGGGACTTCGTGGCCGTCAGGGAACCGCCAGCAATGGTCGGGAGCAGATCCCCGAGCGTGCGATGGGTCATCTGCGTATCGGTCTGGTCGAACGCCGTCACGATCACCGTCTGGCCGTTGCGCACGATCAAGTCCTGCGCAGGGATGCCCTTGGCGATCGTCTTGGGCACTTGGACGGACTGCTGATTCGCGCCGCTACCGGACGTGAACGTCTGGATCGGGCCATCAAGCGCCGATTGGTCAAATGCCAGCGTTAGGTTGACGTCATCGCGCGATGTCGCATCCGGGAATACCGTGAGCTTGAAGCCGACGGTGCCCGTGGACGTGGTGATACCTGGGGTGCCGCCCGTGCCGCCGACCGTAGACGCCGCCGGTGTGGTGGCCGACACGTAGGCAAACTCGCGACGGTTGTTGTACTGCGCAGCATGGCGGTTACGCATTGCCAGCGGCACCGCAACGGACGTCGTCACCGTCCCGTACTGCTTCAGCGCAGACACGATCGCCTGTGTGCCGTTCCATCCGCCGGAGGTGATCCCCATGCCGAAGGTGCCGGCGCTGGGCGAGACCAGGGATGCCGGCGACAGCGCGGTGAAGGTGAAGCCCGGTACGTGCTCGAGTGCCTTGGTGAGGACCGCATTCCAGTCCATCCCGGCCTCGCCGTTATCGGTGACCGTGAAGTCAACCGTCTGGAACTTGAAGTAGACCATCCGGGAATAGATCGCAATCTGGCGACGTACGATCTCATCGGCCGCTTCGACGGCTTCCTTGGTATCGCGTAGCGTCAGAATGCCGGTCGCGGCGTTGATCTCGGCGCTGCCCACCATCGACATGGCGGGCTCGATGCTCTTCTTGATGCCGTCAATGTCGTTGATGTCCTTGCTCTCCGACTTCACCGCACCATCGATCTTCGCTGTCTGCCCGGCGCCACCGCCGGAACTGCCGTTCGAGCCCCGGGCGCTCTCCTTGAACTCTGTGGTGAATGAACTGGTGCCCGCCTTCATCGGCAACTGCCAGGTCTTCGTGGTCAGACGATAGAAGCGAATTACGCCCTTCGATGCGTTGTACTCCCAGTTGATCCCCAGGCGCGTCGCAATCAGGTCGAGCATGTTGGCGAGCGGCATCTTCTCGCTGTTCTTGAATTCCACGCTCAAGGCGCTTTCCACCAGCGGGGTCGCCTGCGCCATGCTGCCGGCACCGCCGACGAGGCTGGTCGGAAGCGGCGCACCGAGCGCTGGGGCCTGGCCCAGCGCCGGCATGCCTTGCGGCACCGCACCCCCAGCCTGCTGATTGCGCGACTGCTGCCCGGCCTGCGCCGCCATGCTGCGCGGGAGCAACATGTTGGCCGGGAGATAGACGTCCGATTCGACCTTTACCGGGATCCCGGTCGCCATGGTAATGCGCTGCCCGGCTACTGCCAGCGGCATGACGCGCTCGGGGAAGACCACCCACGTGTCGACGTTATTGCGCAGTGCCAACGGCAGGGTGACGTTTCGCGCGGTAGGCACGGCTCTGCCGACGAGGAAGGGCTTGGAAACTTCCTGCTCTGCCTCGACAGCCGCGCGGTCGCGCCGCATCCGGGCATAGAGCGCACCGGTCATCGCGTCACCTTGGGCGCGACTATCATCGACGGCCTGTCTGGTGTCTTCAAGAAGACGCGGCGAGACGCAGCCGGCCAGCGTTGAGCATACGAGCAAGGCGCCGGCGGCGGGTCGAAGGAATCGGTTCATTTGCAACATAAGAGTCGTCACTGGGTCAGGTCGCACTTGGTGGTCAGCTTCACCACGCGCACCACGTTGTTCGAGTAGAAGCAGGGCTTGATGATGTAGTCGGTCATCTCTGTTGAAGACAGGACGCGCCGTACTGCCGCTTTGAAATCGCCCGGGATCGAGTCATTGCCAACGATCGGCACGTCCTTCTCCAGCTCCCACGGCGCGACCGTCCAGCCAGCCCGCGGCGCCCAGGCCTCGATCAACTGGCGAAACGTCCCGTCGGCCGGCGACACCGTCCAGGCTGCGGGCGCAGCAGGCGCGCTCGCGACGACCGGTGCGATGCCTGCCGGCGCTGCCGCGAGTTGCGACGCGGCCGGGGCCGGAGGCACAGAGGCGGGCGCTATGTCGCTCACCGCAGACTTAGGCAGCTCGACAGCTGCGAGAGACCTGCCCTTCTTGCTTCCGGCGAGACGCTGCCAGCCATCGCCCTTGAGCGGCGCCGCCGGCTCGAAGTTGCCGGTTGACTCGATACCGAAGGGCGAAGCGGTCGGTACCGCCGCATGGCCCGCAACACACGCGCACAGCGCGCTCATGGCAAGGACAGTCCGGCTCAACCGGCGCATCTGATGAATGTGAAGCATGACTTGTTACCTTCGGTTATCTAATTGCTTGGTTGGCCGGAACGCCGCGCTGCAGCGTGCTGTAGATGCGGTTGATGTACCTGAGGCGCTTATCCGGTGAGGTCGCGTTGTACGCGCCCACCGCGTCCCAGGTTGGCCCGTATCGGTCCATGTTCTCGCGCAGAATCCACGCACCGACGTAGGCACTGACGCAAGGATTGAACAGCGACTGCCGCGTAATGCCGTACTTGGCAAGCCTGGGCAGATGCACCGTGTTGATCTGCATGAGGCCAATGTCTTCACTGCCGTTCGTGTTGCGATTGATCGCATACGCGCGCATTCCCGACTCGTGTTGCGCAATGCCCCACAGTAGAACCGGGCTCACCTGATGGAAGACTGCGGCATCGTCCAGGCAGTCCGCCATGACGGAACCCGTCGCCCCGAGGGCAAGTCCGATAGCTAGAAGCGGTATGCTCAGCCGTGGCAGGAAACTCATAGCACCGACGCCCGCTCGTAGAACCGGACCTCAGGCTGCCTGCTCACCGTGACCGCCTTACCGTCCGCCATCACCGTCAGGCGAGCGCTAATCCCGTTGTATTTGTAATACCGGTCCTTGTGCTCCCCATTGGACCGGTTGCTCTCGTCGAAGACGGAGACCTGCACCAACGACTGGCGGAAGCTCAGGTAGGTAGCGCCATCCTTCTCGAAGACGCGCTCCAACCCAGCCGGGTTGTCTTGGGGGAAGAGATAGGCGATCCCCGGCACACGGGCGACCTCAACCGATTTGCCGCCGCCGCTTACCGTGAAGCGATCCGCGGTGCGGAACGACAGCACCCTTTCGTCCTCGTTCCAGGTCGTATCCAGTTCCTCGCCACCGTCACGTCGTACCACCAGACCGGTCGGCTTCTTCTCGAAGCGGATCTCGATCCGGCCGGCCTTGGTGTCACGGATGGCTTGCGCGTCGAACGCATCGCCCAGGGCGGAGCCATCTCCTTCGGTCGGGCCGCCAGCGGCCTCTGCCGCCGAGGCCGCAATCGTCGAGGCTGCAATCATCTGTGGGGCAGCATTGACCGGCGCCAACCCGGAAGGGGACGCTGCCCCCGTACCGGCGACCGCCAGAGACTTCGGTGCCGTCGCCCGCAGGGCAATGTTCCGGCGCTCGAAATCGAGTTCGGCGTACAGGTCACGCTGCGCCAGCAGGCGCTCAAGCGCTTGCACCCAGTTCTCGCCGGAGCGCGTGGCGAAGCGCATCTCCTGGCTCAGAGCGATATCCTTCTGCGCCGATCCGGTCCAGCCTGCCGGGGCGAGGGTCTTGATCAACGGCGCCAGCGGCATCGTGGTGTCGCTCGGGCGCACCAGCGCAAGACCATTGTGATTGCCGATCAAGGCAATGCGCCCGCTAAAGCCGCTGAAGCCGCGTGGCAACTCGCCGGCAGGATTCGCTGGCTCGCCGGTGAACCCGTTCGCTCGGGTCCAGCGCGCGACCACCTCGTTCCCGTTCGTGGTGTAGCGCACGACATCAGGCACGCCGTCCAGCACGATATACGGACCGGATTGCTGCCCACCTCCCGCGACAATCTGCTGTCCCGCGCGAGGCTGGATGTAGGTGCTGCTGCCGTCGTTGAAGATCATCGCCGGCCGGTCGCTAGCCTTGGCCACGACCTGATAGTCGAAGTCGAACGGATCGGTCGGCGCCGCGGATAACGGCCCGCTGATCAAGAGGGCGACGGCGGCGTAAAGAAGATGCTTGCTCATTGGGCCATTTGCTTGAAGTGGTTCATGAATCGAGCCAGATATGGCCCGCCGCGGCTCGGGTCGGCGCTGTGGTACCAGGCCACCGCCTTCATCGCTGACCCGCTGCGTTGCAGGTTTTCCGTTAGGATGGCTTCGGCCACGCGGATGTTGGTCGCCGGAGCCAGCGCATCCCATGACGAGGCGAACCGCTGGCCGTGGTAGCACCAGTTGATCTGCATGATCCCAACGTCGAAATTGCAGCGTCTCTCAGAAAGCAGCTGGTTGATCGCGGCATGCGCGTCCTCCCGGGTGGCGAAGTACATGCCGCGACCAGCCACGTTGAGGGTCCACGGCCAGGGTCGGCCACGATACGCCGATTCATTCATGGCGATGCTGGCCAGGATCTGCGGATCGACGCGCGCGCTCATCTGCGAAAAGGCTTCCATCATCGGCGCACAGGCCCAACCGCCACGGCGCTCAACCAGCGCAACCTGGGTGCGCTCATCCAGGGTCTCCGGGCGAAGCCAGCCGTCGCGTGCAAGCAGCGCCGTGAGTGCCATGGTCCGCCCGTGCGACTCGACCGCCGGCGCCTGGCCGGGTTCCATCCGCAGGGTCGCCCCAATCAACCGCGCCGACCAGCCGACGAACGGATCCAGCCCGCAAAAGAGCACAGGCTTGCCTGGCAGAGAGACGATGCGCGCCCCACCGCTGTCGCGCACGATCAGCGTCGTCGGGCTCACCATCGCCTCGACGGTCTGCGCGCCCACGCCCGTCGCGGCCAGCAACAACAGGAGCGCGGCCGCACCCTTAATCACGGTAGGGCTCCAGCACGATGTCGTGCTTGACCTGCACCATCATCTTCTGGCCCGGCTTCGTAGTAATCGTCGGGCGGATGTTCTGGTTGCGGTTGAGCATCGTCTGCGCCGTTTGTGCCGCCACCTGCCCTGCGGTGTTGCCGTAGGTGGTGATACCTCCCGGAGTGGCCGTCGTCGCCGTTGCGGTATTGTTGAAGCGCTGCTCCAGCACGCCGATGATCAGGGCCCCCGAGAAGATCTTGAAGAAGTGATTGTTGACGTCGCCACTGATGCCCGCATAGCCGTTTGGATCGGCCCCACCCATGCCAAGCAGCGGTACCCACTTGCCATTAGGCAGTTGCATCCGGATGAATGCCGCAAGAATGCGCTCCTGCCCGATGCCGATATCGCTGCTGTATGTACCCACCAGCGTTGAGCCTGCCGGAATGGCTTTGCAAGTGCCGTTGACTGTGTCGTAGACGTCGTTCGTGACGGTGGCGCGGAATTCGCCGGGCTTGTCCGAATTGAGGCCGCCGACGAAGGTAGCGGGAATCACAAAACCCTGGCTCACCGTGCATGGTGCTAGCTTGCCGGCGAACCCGGTGCGGGTGAAGCTGGTGGCCGCCGCCCCCCGCAGGAACTGCTTGTCGCTCGACATGGGTGCGGCATCACCGCCGCCCGGTGCACCCGCGCCGATACCACCCAGGCCGTCCATGCCCGCCGCGGCGACCTGCTGGCTTCGCATCTGGGCCGGGTCGACAACGCCCGCAAGATCAGGCTGGCGCTTGCCCGCGTCGCGGCGCATGCGGCCACCGTCCTGCTTGAAGATCGGCGAGGACATGACGGTATCCGTGTCATTCGCCTTGCCCAGCTCACCGGTGGCCGGCGTCGAGGGCGGCTGCACGAAATCCTTTGCCGTCATGACCGGGGCCTTGCTGGCCGGCTCGGCCTTGGTGGCCGACGCCGCTTGCAGTGCCGCCTGCCTGCGCGCTTCGTCCTGCTGCTGGCGGATGAGTTGGTCCAGTCCGCCACTGTCGGGGCTGCTGGTGCGCTCCTGCAGCTTCTTGGCCTTTTTCGCTTCGGCCTCTTTGGCCTGGTCCGACTCCATGCCGCTCTGGTAGAAATAGCCGAGCGTACCCACCGCCACCGCCGCCACCACGCCGAGGGTGGTGACGATGTTGCGCGGCACCTTGCCGCTGGTCAGGCGCGTCTTCGCGTCAGAAACGTCAGTCACGGGCTGCTTCACGGTGCGCGCCTCGCTCAGAACAGGCCAAGGATGCGGCGCTTGCCGCGCTGCACCGTCACTTCGGTATCGCCCGAGCGCAGCGCGACCTCGTCGGCCAGACGCTGCAGCACAAGGAAGTCGCCGCGCCGGATGAAGTTCGCCACCACGTAGTCGCTGCCGTCCTTGACCAGCGCCACCGGCCAATCGGCGGCCTTGGGCATGCGCATCCAGATTGCCTTGCCGTCGTCAAACACCGTCTCTGGCTTGAAACTCGCGCTGCCCGACACGCCATAGTCGAAGTTCAGCTTGTCGGGGGACACCGCAACCGCATCGGGCAGCGCCGCGCCGCCATCGCGCTCTTCCGGCGCCCCCGACTGATCGGCGCGCGCCTTTGACTTGGCGCCGAATGGGGCCTGAACGCGGAAGCGCACCTTCTGGTAGAAGATCCCGCCCAGCGGCGAGGACACCAGCGTGAATTCGTAGCTGCGCTTGTTGGTATTGACCGACAGCGTGTTGACCAGACCGGGCCCGTTCGGCTTCACATACAGATGGTTCGCGCCGTCCGTGTCGAAGCTCCAGCGGATGTTCTCGCCCCAGGCCGGATCGCCCACGATCTGCTCGTCGGGGCCGAACTCGATCGTCGTCGTCTTCAACGGGGCGGTGAGCACGCGGAAGATCTGATCCGCGCTGTAGGGGAACACCACCAGGCGGGAGTCACCAGGCAAGGCTACCGGCTCGACCCCGCCATTAAACGGATTCATCGGGTTCATGGCGTCGGCCATGTCGCCAATACCCAGTGCAGGCAGCGGCGGCGGCGCCCTTCGCGAGGGCTTGTCGGCCGAGAAGCCGGGGGCTGCCGACAGCATCAGGCAGATGGCCGCTGTCAGGCCAACGACGGAGAAACGGGAACACAAGGAGTGGGTCATGGCTCAGGCGGCGGATTTTTGAATGCTGAAGAACACGGGATAGATGCCAAATGGATTGGCTGAGAGGGCCGCATCGCTCTTCGGGGGATCAATCTGGTAGCGGAAGGTCATCGCATAACGCTGCTTGCGCGGCTTCGTGCCCTCGTCCCGGGTCGACGTGACAAACTCCACCGCGACGGTGTTGTCCGGCAGCAAGGCAATGTTGGTGACCTGCACCTCGCGTACCAGCGAGGGGCTTTGCGCGATGACGCGAAACGGCGCGTCTTCCGCCAGCCAGTCCTCGAACTGCTTGCGCGCGGCGCCCACCATTTGCTTCTTCACGGCGTTGATATTTTGGAAGATGCGTGAGTCCTCGATCTCGGCCGTCAGCACCGGCTCGATCGTGAACATGCGTGTAACCACGTCGCGGAAAGCGACCTGGATTTCCAGCGCCTTAGGCTGGTAGGCGTCCAGCTCCCGCGCCACCGCTTTGCCGTTGGCGTCGCCCGACACGCCGACCACGCGCACGACCGGCTCTGGCGGTTGGCGGGTCATCACTGCCGCCACCGCCACCAAGGCGGCCGCCAGTGCGGCCAGCTTCCAGTGGTTGCGCTCGACCACCACACGTGCGGTGCGGTCGAACAGGAACTGCGTAACGTCCTCACCCGCATACATGCCGGGGGCGGGGGAGAGGACTTTCTTGGAATCGTTGCGGCGGGAGAACAGTGGCATTGGGGCACCTGTTTGGATGTCGCCAATTTGACCAGCGAAACGCCCCCCACAGCGCGGCGAAAGCTATACGATTTTCGACAGCTTTCAATTTCTCTTACATCGGAGACCACTTTCTTAGCGGTCGCGTGGAGGACGCCGACGTACTGCACTACTGTGCGCTCACACTAGCGCGGTGGCCCCCGCCCCCGAGCACATGTGTCCGCCCTACTTGCGATATGACGCTGTTTTCATACGCTTTACTGCAAGTAGGGGAGACTCATGTGCTCGCCCCCCTCCCCCGCGCAAAGGCGTGTCGTAGCGATCGTCCCGTATCCGCGAAAAGCTCACGAAAATCACATACCTTTCAATCGCACACGAGCACGCCGAACGAGAACAATAGCGGCATGTCTGCACCAGCCGCTCACCCCACCCTGCAATTCGATCAGCTCGAAGCGAGCGCGGTCGCCATGTTCTTCGAGGCGCTGAGCCCCATTAAGGCTTACGTCGAGGCCTCGGACATTGCCGAAGTCATGATCAACCATCCCGAGAGCATCTGGATCGAACGACATGGCGAACTGCGTCAACTCGATATCCGGATCGAACCGGCCATGCTCGAAGGCGCCGTGCGGGCGCTGGCGGCCTCGGTGCAGAAATCCGCGGTCCGCGGCACCGATCAGGGCATCATCAACGCCGGTTACAAGGGCATGCGGATTGCCGCGGTGATGCAGCCGACCGCTATCGACGGCAACGCGCTCAGCATCCGCCGTCACCGGGAAACCAACCTGTCTCTGACCGACTATGTCCAGATGGGCGCGTTCTCTTCGCGTGTCGCGCGCAACACCACCGACGACAAGCCGATCTTCGACGGCCTTGTCGAAGACGAGGCGCTGAAGGCAGCCCTTACCCAACTGGTCGTGCAGCGCAAGAACATCCTGGTCGCCGGCGGTACGTCCTCGGGCAAGACCACGCTGCTCAATGCACTGGTCGCGGAGATTCCGGACAGCGAACGGGTGCTCTCCATCGAAGACACGATGGAACTCAAGTTGACGGTGCCCAACAAGGTGCGCCTGCTATCCAATGCCGACACCCGCGTGACCACGCAGCAACTGGTCGCACTGTCACTGCGCTTCCGACCCGACCGCATCCTCGTTGGCGAGGTGCGCGGTGGCGAAGCCTTCGACCTGTTGCAGGCGCTCAACACCGGCCACGACGGCGGCATGGCGTCGCTGCACGCCAACAACGCCCGATCCGCCCTGTCGCGGCTGGAAAGTCTGGCGATGCTCGGCATCCCGACCGGCTCCCGCTGGGAGTTGGACGACATGCGCAAGCTCATCGCCGAATGCTTCCACTACGTCCTGCATCTGCGCCGCACCGGCGAGATGCGGCATGTGTCGGAAATCCTGGAAATTCAGGGATTCAAACAAGGCGACTACGTCGTCAATCGCGTTTTCTAACTGGGAGTTCAACAAACCATGTTCCGTTCCAATCGACCAGCGGGGATGCAGCTCAACGCCGCCCGGACCCGTTCGCAGCAGACCGCCCTCGTGCTGGGCGCAACGCTGCTCCTGTGCGCCCAGAGTGCCTTCGCCGCCGACCTCGGTATCTTCAGTGGCCTCACGAACATGATCTGCTCGATCCAGGCGCTGGTCAGCGGTCCCATCCTCTTTGTGATCGGCGTAGTGGTTATTATTCTGGGTGCGATCGGCATTGCCAACTCCGAATCGACCATCGTCAAGGTCGTCATGACGGCCATCGTCGGCATTGGTCTGGCAGCCGCCGCGATTCCGATCGCCAAGAACCTCGGTCTCACCCAGTACTGCTGATCATGCGCCAGCACACCGTCAGCCGGTCACTGTCCCTGCCACGCATGATGGGGGGTGCTGTCCGTGGTCTTGCGATTGCCAACGGGACCATCACGGCCCTGCTGTGCTATGCCACCTACTCGGGCGGCATCTGGACTGTGGCCGGCTTCTTCCTGGTCGGCCTGTGCGTGCACCTCTTCCTGCGCTGGCTCACCACAAGCGACCCGTGGTGGAACCTCGTGCTGAACGTCTACAACCATTACGGTGACGTGTACGAACCCACCCCGTGGCACGGCAAGCTCAGCCCGCGCTTCCGCCGCCCCTATGGCTTCGACAGCGACCTGCCATGCTGAAACGCCGCCCGATGCAAGAGATTGCGCCATGGATGACACTCGTCACCCCCGACCTGGTGCTGAACAAGGACGGCTCGCTGCTGGCGACCTATGACTTCAACGGCATTGACGCGGACAGCCCCAACACGCACGACGTGTCGGCCGCCCGCGACCAGCTCGACCAGGCCTGCCGCAGCTTCGACAGCCGTGTGACGGCGTGGTGGCGGCTACGCCACCGGCGCACCCGCGACTACATCGGCGGCACCTTCCCCGCCGCGTCCGACGCCCGGATCGACGCCCTCAACCGCAAGCATATGGCGAGCGGCAAGTACTTCCACAACACGCACTCGCTGGCCCTTGCCTATACGCCTGAAAACGGCATCGACAAGGTGTTCGAGCGTATGGCGCACCACATGACAGTCGGCAGCAAGAACTTCGTCGTGGCAGCCTTCGAGACCGCCAAGGACGTGCTACTGGCCCGCAACGCCTTCGCCTTCGACCTGCAACGCACCGAGGCCGACGCCAAGCGCTTCGAATCGATGCTCGACGCCTTCGCAGGCGGCGTCACCAAGCTCGGCCTCACGCGCCTGTCCCTGCAGGACAGCCTCGCGGCCTTGCACCAAACCGCCAACCCGACCGTGCCACCGCGCCGGATTCGCTTCCCCGTGACGCTGCTGGACACCCATCTGACCGAGTCGGAAGTGACCAGCGGTTCCGACAAGCTGCTTTTTGAATCGGCACACGGCAAGCGCTACGCCGCTGTCGTGGCGGTCAAGGAATGGATGGGCTTCCAGGAAGCGGCGCTCGACGCCCTCACGCAACTCGACGTCGAACTGGATATTTGCATTCTCTATCGGTTCCTCGACACCCATAAGGCCACGAACTACATCGAGGAGATTCGCCGCTTCTACAAAATGGCGAGCTTCAACCTCTGGTCGATCGTCAAACAGGCGGCGGCCAAGGAAGAAGCCGAGAACGACGAGGGCCGCGAGCAACTGGCCGCCGAGGCGGGCGACGCGCTGCGCCGCCTGACCGCCGAAGGCCAGCAGCACGGCTTCGTCAATATCTCGGTCATCGTCTACGGGGACTCAGAAGCCGAGTGCGAGGATGCCGTCAGCGACGTCGTGGGTGCCATCACCAACGCCGGCTTCGGTCCGATCCGCGAGAAGGCCAACCTGCTACCCGCCTGGAACAGCACGCTGCCCGGCCGTTGGGATAAGCAGCGTCGGCTGCAATTCGTGGAAACGCCGGCCGTCTCCGACATCGCCCCGCTGCGCTCCGTGCGCCCCGGTCCGACCCGTAACAACTGGCTCACCAACATGTCTGGGGTGGAGACGCCCCCTCTCACCTGCCTGCCGACCCGTCATCGCACCGCGCAACGGGTGGACATGCACCAGCCGGGCGGCAACGGCCACTTGCTCGTACTCGGCCCCATCGGCGCCGGCAAGTCCGTGATGCTCAACTTCCTCGTCACGCAGGCGGGCCGCCAGGGAGCCCGACGCATCCGCTTCGACAAGGACCGATCGACGCGCATTCCGACGCTGCTGGCCGGTGGCAAGTTCGTCGACGTGACCGGCCGCTTTCAGGCCGCTACGCAGACCAATCCCCTGGCGTTGCTGGGTAATCCGGACAACCATGCCTATGTCACCGACTGGCTGGTGCTCGCCATCGAGGACGACGAGTTCCGGGTCACGCCGCAGCAACGCACTGACCTGTATCAGGCCGTGCAGATCCTCTCGCGCTTCTCGCGTGAGCACTGGACGCTCTCGAATCTCTGCACGCAACTGCACGCCTCGCTGCGCGAGCGCCTGCAGATCTGGGTGAAGGGCGGCCAGTACGGTCACTTCTTCGACCACGTGGAGGACGCCTTCGAGGTGAGCGACGACCTGTCGATCGAGATGGGCGACCTGTTCATGACGTTCCCACGCGCTGCGGCTCTCTTCATGGACTATGCGTTCTACCGCATCAGCCAGTCGATGGGCGGCACGCGCTACACCATCATCGAGGTGGAGGAAGCCGGCTTCTTCTTCACCAATCCACGCTTCTATGCGCGGCTGGAGACCTGGATTGTGACGATCCGCAAGCTCAACGGCGCAATCTGGATGGCGACGCAATCGTTGCAGCAGATCGCACGTGTCGCGGACTTCGAGATCCTCAAGGACAACATCGCCAACATCCTCTACCTGCCCAACAGCCAGGCTAGTACCAGCAAGGACCTGTATTGCGACGTATTCGGCCTCACCAACGATCAGGTGAAGATGATTGCCGAGGCGGTGCCCAACCGGGATTACCTCTGGACCACGAAGGCACAGACCCGGATGCTGCAGACCGCGTTCAGCAAGGAAATGATCGCGATGCTGCGCTCCGACGGCTATGCCCAGGAAGTGCTGGACCGGCACTACGCGTCCGGGCACCCCGAATGGCAAGACCGCTACGTCCGAGAAGTCCTTGCCCGCGGCTAACGCGGATCCTGCTCAAACACTGGAGAACCCTATGAAAAAGATCGCTACAAAACTGCTTGTCACCGCGGCCCTGAGCGCTTCGTCGCTGGCACACGCCAGCGGATGGCCTGTGTTTGACGCGGCCAACTTCATCAAGAACACGATGACGGCGGCGCAGGCGCTGAAGACCGAAGTGTACGAAAACACCAATATCACCTACCAGTACAAGATGATGCTCAACCAGCTGCAGCAGGCGGTCGGGCTAGACTCGACCTCCATGCTGGCCCAGGCGAGCTCGATCAAGGACGATATCAAGAAGCACGAGCAGTACGGCCAGACGCTGCAGGACCTCTACGGTGGCCTTGCCAACAACGCCGATTATCTCTCCCGCGTGCAGAGCATGGTCGTGCAGTCCGGCAAGACCCCAGACCAATGGTTCCAGGATCAACGCACGCTGCTCGAGACGGGCGACAAGACGGCTAAGCGCCTGTTCAGTCTCGGCAATGACATCACGGCAAGCAATCAAAAGATGGCGCAACGCCGAAAGCAGCTTCAGTCAGACCTCGAGATGAATCAGACGAGCGAAGCTACCGCCCAGCTCACGAACCAGATGCTCGATGTATTGGCCAGTCAAAATGCAGACCTGCTGCAGCTGATGGGGGCGAAGACCCAATCCGACGCGATCAAAGACCAGAAGGCCAACTCGGACACCGCCGAGAAGACCACCGCAGCCGAGGCGCTTTCCCGTCAGCAGGCAGCTGAACTGCAGCAGCTCCGACAGACCGTCTTCAATCGCGGAACATCGTCCGGAAAGTAAGGCTGACATGAAACGAACCACGATCCTCCGCGCCGCCGTTGCCGCGCTACTGGCGCTACTGGCGTTGCTCTCCCTCGTCTCCTTGCCGGCAAGAGCGCAATCGGAGGTCTCGATTCCTCCCTTGGCGCAACCAGTACCGTCGCCGTCGTCAGCGCCGTCTGGGGGTTCGGCTGTCCCCATGCCCGCCGTTGGCTCAACCGGCGAGGCGTTGTCGGATACCGTCAAAGAGTTGATGGCACTGCGGGATGGCTTGCTCAGCGGCGGCATTGCGCTGAGCCGCACCACAGCGCCGGAGGCTGGCAAGTTCGCATGGGCACTTGCGGTGATCACACTCACGATCGCCGCCATCCAGTTCATGGCACATCGACACCCTGTCGGCGCCTGGGTGGAGTTCCTCGAAACAGTAACGATCCTCGGCATCTTCTCCGCGATCTATCTCAGCTTCGACTCCTTTGGCATAGGCATCTTCCAATGGTTCGATGAAATCGCGCGAGCGATGAGCGGCGGCAACTATGAAACTGGCGCAGTCCTTGCCCGTATCGCCGGGAAATTTTTTGATTCGTTCGTCGTCGCGATCAGGGTTGCCTCTTGGTACAACAAGCTGGACGCGATTCTTTCAGGCCTGGGTCTCCTGATTGCCTTTCTTCTTTCAGCCATCTCATCGCTCGTCTACACCTACTACGTCATGATCGGGCAACTCCAGGCCGCCGTCGGCCTCGCGGTAGGGTTGATCGCGGTGGCCCTGGGCTTCTCCGACTACACCCGCAAGTACTTCTGGGCGTGGTTCGATTTCATGGTCACGGCATCCATGTATATCGTGACGTCGGCGATCATCGCGAATCTCGTCGCAGAATCCACCAGCGCAACAATCAATAAGGTCGCCACCGTAGGAACAAGCACCGCCGCCGCCGGCTGGAAGGCCGCGTCCCTGTCCGTCCTGGTACTCCTCATCTCGTTCGAGATTCCGAAGTTGGCCGGCTCGCTGTTCGGCACGGGCGGTGGCATCTCCGGCGGTGCTGTTGCGGGCGCAGCGAAAGGTGCGATGAAGCTTGGAAAGCTCCTGAAATGACGCAACACGCACCCATGGATGCCGACATGCTGCTGGCGACGCAAGGCGGGCGTCTTGCGCTGATCCGCCAGTACGCCAACGAGGCTGACCCCACCGTATTCGATGGCAAATGGCTGGCCGTACTCCGCTCTTGCGCTACCTGGTTTTCGACCATGCCGCTGCAACCGGAACAACATGCCGAGCCAGGCGGCGCGTTCCGCGCCACGATCGAGGTGGTGTATTTCGCCATGCGCCTGTCGGGCGGGCAGAAGTTCGCCGCCGACCAGCCCTCTGAGCGCCGCCGCCGCCTCGAACCCCAATACCTGTATGCGCTCTTTCTGGCGGCATGCTGTTCCTGGCTCGATGAACCCTGCCGGCACTTCCACTTCGTGCGCGAGGACACCGGCGAGCAGTGGGTGCCCGCCGCGCACGGTGCGTTTCATCCGTGGCTTGCGGGCAATCCCTACCGCGTGATACGTCTGGCGGCTCCGCTGCCGGTGGAACGCATGCGCAGCGCCCTGTTGGCACGCACGATCCTTGGCGCCGACGCGCTGTCGTGGCTGGACGGCCCCGTGCTGACAGAGCTGTTCGGCGCGATCAACCCGGCCCCGATGCCGACCGGGTTCGAGGCACAGTTGCACAAAATTGTGCGCCAGGCAGTCGCAGCCACCCGTGACTATGAGCAGAAGGCACGCCGGGCGGTCTTCGCCCCGGACACCACCGTGCCACCGTCGGCCGAACAGCTAGCCGCCGCGCCTACCCCAGGAGCGTCTGCTGCTAACAGTAAAGTCGGCCCTGCTGCCAAGGCTGCAGAACCGGTCGCGCCGCCGCCCAGCGCGGCAGCGGGCGCCGCCTCCCTGTTCCAGCCATCCGCCACCGTGCCAGTTGCGCCCACGGCGGCCACCGGCCAGCCGGCAGCGGCAGAGCCCGTAGCACCGACCATCCCGCCTGCCACGCCACCGAGCGCTCCGGTAGCGGGCGCCATCGATGCCGCCGCCATCGGCCGGGCACGCCGCGACACGCCGGACCCATTCACCGTGCTGCTGGGAGGATCGCGAATGATGAGCGAGTTCTTCCGGGCGCTCGCCCAGGACGTCACCGCGGGCAAGGTCAAGGTCGCGTGGGCCGAGAAAGGTCTGGTCCTTCCCAAGAAAGTACTGGGCAACTACGGCATCGCCAGCGAAACGCTGATCGAGAAGCTGCGCAAGGAGAGCTTGCTGTACGCCTTGCAGGGCACCGACCTCGTTCTCGCGGAGCGAATCGGCACGCTGATCCTGCCGCGCCCCAACCACCCTGCCTGATTCCATGGTTCGCTACATCAATCACTTCCGCCCCATGTTCGAGGCCCGCGCCGCGGTCGGCTGGGCGCTCGGCCTGGTGCTGATCTTCGCCTCGGGGATGCCGCACGCGGTCTACTTCGCTGTCCTCTGCGCCGTCATGCTGTTGCTGCGCGGCACGCAGGTATGGCGGGCGCTGGCCTTCCGGATGGCCATCTCGACCAAGTGGCTCGCCAAGATCCGCATCGACCAGCTGCTCGATGAGAGCGTGAAGCTGCGCGAGCGCGACGATGCCATGTATCTTGGTACCGGCTTCGAATGGACGCAGAAGCATTGTCAGATCGCGCACGACATCCTGCGCATGCCGACTTCGGAAATCCCGGGCCTGCCACGCTGGCTGCCCACGGACATTACCCGCGCCATCGAGGCCAGGTTTGCCCCCGCGAACAGCATTCCGGATCGTACCCCGCAGGGCCAATCGTGGATTCACGGCATGGAGCCCAAGAAGGTTCGCGTGCCTCTGCATTACAAGGCGCTCGGCGGTCATACGGCGGTGGGAGGCACTACCGGCGCAGGCAAGACCCGGACCTATGAGATAATTTCGACACAAGTGATACATAATGCCGAAGATGTTTTAATTATCATTGACCCAAAAAATGATCGCGATTTGAAAGATCGCGTCAAAAAAGAGTGCGAGCGCACCGGGCGCAAGTTCCTGTACTGGAAACAGGCCGCGCCGTCGGAGTCGATCCGCCTGAACCCGCTGGAAAACTGGTCGCAGCCCTCCGAAATCCCCAGCCGCATCGCGCAACTGATGGAGGAAGGCCCGTTCCGCGACTTCGCGTTCCTCTTCATCGACCGCGCGGTCAAGGGGGAACTGTACGTCGGCGACAAGCCCAACCTGCGCTCCATCCTCAATTACGCGCAGTCCGGCATCAATAGCCTGCTGGAGCGCTGCCTCAAGCGCTTCTTCCCCGAGTCCGGCATGGCCGACTGGGAGGACGAGGTCAACGGCTTCATGCAGAAGCTTGGCCAGAAGAGCGGCGCCACCCTGCTCGACGGCATGGTGCAACTCTACCTCCAGCGCTTTGCCAACGTCGGGCGCGGCCATGAGTCACTCGACGGCCTGGTCTCGACCTTCACGCATGACCGCGAGCACTACATGCGCATCATTGCGTCCGCCCTGCCCCTGCTGCAGATGCTCGCCACCGGCGAGACCGGCCTGATGCTGGCGCCCAAGGCGGATGACTTCGAGGACGACCGGGAGATCTGGGACATCGACAAGATCATCAAGCAGAAGGCCGTGCTGTGCGTCGGGCTCGATTCCATGTCCAACAGCATCGTCGCGAAGGCCATCGCCTCAATGATCCTGTCGGACATCGCATCGGTAGCCGGCACGATCTACAACTTCTACGACAAGCCGCCAGCGGTCGTGCTCATCATCGACGAGGTGGCCGAGGCGATCAACGAGCAGGTGATCCAAATCCTCAACAAGGGCCGCGGTGCGGGCTTCAAGGCCTTCGTCGCCTTCCAAAGCCGCTCGGATTTGGAGGCGAAACTCGGTAACGCAGCAAAAATGCTGCAGGTTTTGGCGAACTTAAACAACCAAATCATCTTACGATTGGAAGACACCGACACGGCGCAGTGGTTCTCGGACAAGGTGGGCGAAACCGGCATCACCAACATCGTCCAGTCCAGCAGCACCAGCACCGGCAGTGAAGCCCACTTGGGCGAATTCAGCGGCTCGGTGTCCCGTTCCCGGCAACTGGAAAAGGTGCCCCTGATTCCAATCCAGCTGATTACCCGATTGCCCAACCTCCAGTATTTCCTGCGGGTCTCCGGTGGCGCCGTCTACCTGGGCCGCATCCCCATCATCGAAGGATAAGTTCGCACATGTCCAGCCTGTTTCGCCAGATCGTCAAGCAGCACAAGCTGTCGGCCAAACTGTCGCCCGTCTTCCTCTGTTTCCCGGAACTGGACGACGTCTGCACCCGGCTCGTGGACTTCATCGGCCTGAACTTCATCGTGCGCGACGAGCCGCTGGTGAAGGAAATGCTGATGGACGCGCTCGCCGGCTACAAGGTCGAGCGCAAGGCCGGTGACGGCAACATCGCCTTCATGCGCGGCCTCTTTGCGCGATCGCACGAGTTGTATGCGAAGCGCTATGCCGCCTTCAAGGGCGAGAAGTACAACGTCTGGGCTCCGTTCCTGGAACCGATCCCGTTGTTCGAAGCGCGGCAGTTGCCGGGATATGTCTGCCGCATGGTCGATGAGCCGTGCCCCGAACCGATCACGCCGCGCAGCGCCGCCTTTCAGTTGGCCGCCCGCGTCCTCAAGGGACCGACCTTCCGCCGCTATTTCGAGGAATACGATGTCAGTAGCCAACACGCTCATTGCTAAGCTCGCCCGCCTCGCGCCCGCTGAGGTCGCTGACATGCGCGCTTGGGTGCGCGCCAACGACGCCGATGCCCCGGTACCGGAAGGGTTCACCCAGGGCCGGCATGCCTTCGCGATGGCGCTGCTGAAGTTCGAACAGGCTCGCCCTGCACAATTTTGGGGTGGCCTTCTCGCTTTCATCGCGATTCCGTGCCTGGTACTTCATTCCCTGCTGCGCTGATATGTCCAACAGTCGTTTCGCTTCGCACATGCGCCTGTGGCTGGTCGTCACGCCCGTATTACTGGCGACACTCGCGCCCGTGCTGCCCGATGACAGGCACTTCGAGATCGATGCCGCGGAGCAGGCTTCGGTCGAATCCGTGTTCGGGGAAGGCCGGGCCAACAATCTAGCCAGCCGCGCCAACGAGCGGTTCCGCGCGTGGTTCGTCGACTCGGGCGCGATACGCCGCTCCTATGCCGGTTCCGCCAACCAGACCCTTGTCAGCGACGGGGGCACAGCCGGCATCGCCTCGAACTGGATGCGGCACCTCTGGATGGAACTGTACCGCGCGATCTATCGGGCCACGGTCGCCGGCAACTGGTTGTGGGGCGCGATCTTCTTCATGGCAGCCACGCTCAACGACGGCGCGGTGCAGCGCCGCATCCGGGCCGCTGCGGCGGGGGTGGCCAGTCCCGTGGGCTTCCACCTCGCGGCACACGGGTTGCTGGTCGCATTTGGCGTTAGCGGCTCAGCCCTGCTTCTGCCTATGTCGCTGCCCGCCGTCGTGTGGACGGTCGCGGCCGCCTGCATCGGTGCCCTCGCCTGGCGGCTTGCAGCCAGCTTCCATTCGAACCGGTAGCCGCACTCACATCAACCGCAACGCAACCATTCAACGCGGATCGCCCACCCTTGGGGGTCCATTCAGGAGAGAACAGCATGACCACCAACACTGACACCGCCGTTGTCGCCGCACTGGACGATGCGCCACTCGCCGCAGCAACCGATAGCCCGGCCGCAAGCGGCCCGGCCATCGAGCTGGCCGACATGGCTCCCGGCACCGGCGCGGGCATCACGGACGGCGCGGACGACGGCTCGCTCGAGCGCGAGCTGCAAGAAATGGATTCGGCGGCCGAGACGCTGCGCAAAGAGGGCTTGATCTCGTTGGAGGAGGCCGCGGAGAAGAAAGTTGAGGTCGACAACACCCGCAAGCGATTTCGCGAACTGAAGCCGGAGGACCGCGTCGCGATCATTCGCCGTCGTCGCGAAATCGGCGTCCAGATCCTGACCCGTCAACTGGCCGGCGCCGCGGTCGTGCCGGTCGCCATCAAGCTCAACCACACTCGCCTGCGCCCGCTGTTTGAACAATGGTGGCCGTTCATGAACCGCATGAGCATCAACCTGCAGCGCTTTGGCAGCGCCACCTATGCCAAGACCGAGCTGGCCGCCGTGGAAGAGTACTTCGAGCGCGCCCTGTCCCGCATGGAGGACTACGTCGACGAGCAGTTGCGCGTCGCCGAAGCGCTGCGCACGCAGCGTGAAGCAGAGATGCGAGCGAAGAACGACATTGTGTTTGAGCCGTCGGTCACGCTGCCATCATTGAGCCTCACGGTCGAAGCCTATTCTCGCTTCTCGATGCGCGTGCTGGGCGTGCTGGCCAAGTTCGACCGCACGATGGATCAGTTCGACTTCATGGTCTGGAATGGCATTCGCGACCAGACCGACATCAACGACGAGGTGGCGCGCTTCCTGCGCAGCTTCCACCCGCTCGGCCTGCGCGGCTACACGACCCACCTGAAACTGATGACCACAGTGCGCGACGTCTGAACGTTACGTGCCGCCCCTCTTCTTGGCGGGCGGCAACCTCCCGAAACACCGACCGATTGACAGGCTAAACCATATGGACTTGACGAACGCCAGGGTGGAATTCCAGACCGACTTCAATTCGTTTGGGGAAGGGGTCGTCATCGCACATGACAGCAGCAACGGCCGGCTCGTGATCCGCGACGACGACGGTATTCACTGGCGCTGCGGCGAGAATCATATTGAAGTGATCTACCTCCCCTCGGAACGATCTGCCCATGCTGGATGAACTGAATCCAGCCCAGCGCGAAGTGGTGGAGTTGCGCCGGCATTGTGTCGCCGTCGCCTGCCCTGGTGCCGGCAAAACCAAGACCATCGCGACCAAGGCCGCGATTCTGCTGGCCGAGCCCAATGCCACGGTCGGCGCGGTGACGTTCAGCAAGGATGCCGCGGTGGAGTTGCGTGACCGCATTCTGGCGCTCGCGGGCGCAGGAGCCAAGCGGCGCCTGGTGGCCGGCACCTTCCATTCGTTGTCGTACAAGCAATTGGGCGGCGCTGGCGGTGAGCGCCCGGATATCGCCACAGACGGCGACCGGATGGTGCTGGTGGCCCACGCACTGGAAGAAGCCGAGTTGGACTGGAAGATCGAGGATGCGATTGCCGCCATCGAGGTCATCAAGACCAATTTCGGCAACGTCCAGGACGGCACCCACGAGGCGCGCCTCTACCGGGCCTACCAGCACGCCTTGGAGCGCAACGCCAAAATCGACTTCCAGGACATGCTGCGGCTAGCGGTGGAAGGCTTGCAGCGTGGCGCCCTCAAGCCCTACCCCTTCACCTATCTGCTGGTCGACGAGTTCCAGGACACCGACCCGCTGCAATACCAATGGGTCGCCCTGCACGCACAAGCAGGCTCGATCGTGACGGTGGTGGGCGACGACGACCAGTCGATTTACGGATTTCGGAGCGCGTTGGGCTTTAGGGGCATGGAATCGTTCATCCGCCAGTTCGACGCCCAGCCCGTGGTGCTTGGCAGCAATTACCGGTGCAAGGCCGAGATCCTAGCCGCCGCCGACAAGGTTATCCAGAACAATCGCGACCGCATCCCCAAGACACTGGTGGCACAGAAAGGTCCGGGCGGAACCGTTCAGTTCAACCGCTACGACGATGAGTATGCCGAGTCCGTTGCCGCCATCGAAGCGCTCGCTCCGACCCTGCGTGAGGGGAAATCTGCCGCCATCCTGGCGCGCACAAATCGCATCCTCGACCCGGTAGAAGCCGTGTGCCGCTCGCATGGCGTGAAATACTACCGCGCCTCCGGCAAGTCGATCCTGAACCGCCCCGAGGCGGCGCTGATGGGCAACCTGCTGGAAATCATCCAAAAGGTGAAGGCCAACGGGCTGGATGCGTTGCTGGGCTTCGCTGGCGTAGGTGCCCAGGAACTGCGGCTGCTGCACAGCAAGATGGGGCCGGCGCTGGAACAACGTCAGAAGAAGGAGCTTGTTGCGTTCGGCGTATCGGAGGAAACCGCCGACCGATACCGCGACCTGATGAAGCGGCTGGCCGAATGGCGCACTCTCTGCGACCGGCAGTTCTACTCGCTGGTCCTCGAAGGCGTGCGTGAGTGGATGGCCCAACACGCCAAGGCAGACCCAGCCAGGCGAGCGATTACCACGACCTATGACGTGCTCTCTCGCCTCAATGGCACGTTCTCCGAGCGGCTGGAATTCCTGCGCCGACAGAACAACGAGCCGACACCTGACGCACTGGTGCTCACCACCATCCACGCGTCAAAGGGCCTCGAATGGGATGGGATTGTTGTCATCCGTGTAGAGGAGACAGTTATCCCAGATGACAAAGGCAGTACCGAATCAGAGGAACGGCGCTTGTTCTACGTTGGCATGACACGCGCCCGCGACTGGCTCGCACTCAGTACGGCCAAGAAGAACCCCACGTCGCGCTTCGTGATGGAGGCGGGGCTGGCATGACAGATCCCCCCTAAAAACAAAAGCCAGGATTGCAGTCCTGGCTTTTGCGGAAGTTGCCGGGACCTCGATAAAGGTGCACCAGACTTTCTCCCCACTGAGTGCAAAGTCTAGGAAAGCCTTCTGGTCCTGTCAACGCCTTCACAACTATTTTTTGCATAGAACGGCGGCACATGATTCGAACCATGGAAGCCGACGGGCGGCGCTCGCCCATCGGCAGCGCGACGACGCGTCCTGAGGCGCTGGGCAACTCACATGCGACCACCTACGGCGCAAGCGAGTCCGGACCACACTACCTACCATGCAAGATTGCCAACGCGCTCGTGCGCGTCTACGAGGCGTTGCATGCGTTCGCGCTGACACAGACGCAACGTCAGGTGCTTGCCTGCCTGATCCGCAACGGCGTCAAACAGCAAGATCCAGCGGACTGGATCTTCATGAAGAAGGTCACAATCGCACAACGACTTCGGCTTAGCGAGGCGACTGTCTATCGTTGCCTTGCAGCCCTGGAGGGTGCCGGCCTGATCGAGCGGGAGGAGCAAAGACAGTCCACATGCAATCTGAAGGCCCTTGGCCGGATCCGGCTTTCGGTACAAGCCATTTGGAATCTTGGCCTAGCGTCAACTCAACCGTCGCGTGAGATGGGTGCCACGGCGAGATCCCCCGACTTACAGGACCGGGGACCGACCCGCCGCCTGCCCAACCTCGCACCGGTGAGAGACGTTAACCTACCCCCTCAACAATCTTCTTCGAAGAAACAGTCGCCGGGGGCGAGCCCATTCATTCGCGTGCTGGGCAAAGCCGTGCCTTCGGAGCTGGCCTGGCTGGTCACGCAAAACGGACTCGCGCTGCCCGGCCTGTTCGCCCTCATGAAACGCGCCAAGGCCGTCGGCCACCGGCTTTCGAACGTAATCGCAGTGGTCAGCGATGCGCTGATCCCGCTCAAGGGCAGAGAACTCTTCGCCTACATTCAGGCCCTGCTCTCCAAGACGGTCGACTACACATTTGTCGCAGAACAGCAGGCAACGCAAGCGCAAGCCGAGCGCGCCAAGGGAGAGGCCGCAGCGGCTGTAGCCGCGGAAATTTCAGACCTGGTCTCAAGGCTCCGCGGGGTCCAGGTAACGCGTGCCGACGGTGCCGTGCTCAGCGTTGATGAGGCATCGGTGGTAATCGAGAAGGCTGGCCGTAGGGCCGCGGCACCCCATGGGCTCGCGCTCGATCTCCTGCGGGAGATTGCGGCATGCCAGGCGAACGACGGAAAGTCGGCCTTTGCTCGGCCCTGTGTGGGCCCGTTCAAACGCGGCCAGTCCTTGGCGGTGATGGAGGCGCAGTTAGCCGCCGCCCGGGGAATACTTCGTGGGCGCTCGTCGCCGGCGCACTTGACCAGGTGCGCGGCACGCCTCGCCCTTCAGAACGGCGAGGGATAGCGCGGCCTCGGTACCGGCGTAACCTTCGCTGAAGGCCGCATTTCGGTTGTCCGGATTTGCACCCTGAGGCGGCCTGGCCTATCTCCGTGTGCCGGCGCATGGCGTGTCGGACGCGCAGACCGTGCTTCTCGCGCTGTTAGCAATCCCCGTCTTGTCCATCTGGATCGAGCGCCTCGCGTCCCCTCCCATCGCCGCCTAGCTGGTATTCGCGCTGAAGACCTGCGGCACTCCAGTCACCGAGATGAGCCTCGGCAGGATCGAGCGGGCCGCACTCCATGCATACGAGCGCATCGCACCAATCGTGTGTAACGAGCCGAGGTGCACTGGTTGGCGTACGATGCGTCACATTTCTGGCGGGCGCGAGGTGGCGTGGGAGGGTAATTCGTAACGGTCATCCATTGCAGAACCGTTGACCGACAGGGTCCGGCAGCACGGTGCGATGCGCATTTTTATCTATATTTAGGTATAATCCTGTGATGCCGACGACGATAAAAATGCTGCGCTGGGTGGGGTCAGCGAAAAAAGACCTGGGCGCGATGCCGAAAGACGTGCAAGACACCTTTGGCTATGCGCTGCACTTGGCCCAGGTGGGTAGTAAGCACAGCCAGGCCAAACCGCTGAAGGGCTTCGGCGGGGCGGGTGTGCTGGAAGTGGTGGAAGACCACCAGGGCGGCACCTACCGCGCCGTGTACACCGTGCGCTACGCGGGGGCGGTGTACGTGCTGCATTGCTTCCAGAAGAAATCGACCAGCGGCATTGCCACACCCAAACCGGACATGGACTTGATAGAGGCTCGCCTGAAAGCTGTGACGGCCTTGGAGAAGGAGCAATGAACATGAACACGATAGCAACCATCGACGACCTTACCATTGAGCAAGGCAGCGACAATCCCTATGCGGACCTGGGCTATCCGGACGCCGACGAAATGCTGGTCAAGGCCGGACTGGCACATGAGATCGCGCAGATCATCAAGAGCCGGCACTTGACCCAGCAACGGGCGGCCGAACTGCTGGGCATGCCGCAACCCAAGCTCTCCGAGCTATTGCGCGGCAAATTCCGCGGCATTAGCCAGGCCAAGATGATCGAGTGCCTGAACCGATTGGGGCGCGACGTGGACATCGTGGTGAGGAAGGCCGGTCGCCGAACGCTGGGGCACACTCACGTAGTGGTTGCCTGACGACAAAAAAGTCCTAGGCTTACGAGCTCGGCGGGCTAATGACGGTGGCAGCCGCAGCCCCCTGTCAAGCAATCCGGCCAACCAAGGAACTCGCTGCTCGCTGAAAACCCATCTGCGTTTACGCGCTTCCAGGCGTGGAAGCGCTCCAGCGCGTTACCAGGCGCTCCAACGCGCTCTGATGCGCTTTACCCCGTGTGGACGGCACCTTCGGAAACAGCCTGCGTCATTGAGCTCCGAACCACCAGATCGCAGGGTAAGGCTCGGGTCCAATGTCTTGGTCGCGCCTCCGGCTGACAAGGAAGGGCCCAGCAGGGGCAAGCCTGCGGAACACGCAGGCCAATCTCGCTTGATGTAGCG
The DNA here is from genome assembly GCF_044627735.1 of Cupriavidus sp. CuC1. Taxonomy (NCBI): domain Bacteria; kingdom Pseudomonadati; phylum Pseudomonadota; class Betaproteobacteria; order Burkholderiales; family Burkholderiaceae; genus Cupriavidus; species Cupriavidus sp. CuC1. Next base: position 59,783 of record NZ_JBIUHC010000034.1, read on the forward strand.
GTCAAAGACCATTGATGGGAGCGAGCGACCCTGTTGCCGACATACCCCCGTGGCAAGCCATCCATCCGCGGCTCATTACCCGAGCGCAGATTTGATGCGACCAAACACATATTGACCGAGGTACCAGCTCAACTCTGTCTGCGCGAGGACGTCCTGCTCTGTCACTGAGGACGGCTCGAGCTTCATACGTCGCAGCAAGAGCTTGCCCTCTCTCGATGCGAGCCACGTGCGAATCAGATCTTGTCTCGTTCTTGCTTCTGCCGCTTTGAAGTGGTCCAGACCTTTGCGCGAGTCTTCGTTCATACGTGCACGGACCTGATCGTCGTGTGATGCGACACTACGAGCAACAGCATTCGTGGTCTCGGACTTTGCGACCTCTTGCTGCTTTTCAACCGCTAGGAGCTTGGTTTGGACCTGGACCATCGTTCGTTCAGCTTCCGATATCTTCCAGTTGTCCCGCAGGGCGCTCATTAGATAGCCTGCGGGACTCTTCTTCACCTGCCCTCGATGAAGCTTGAAGCGGGTGTATTCAACGGCCTGCATGATCCGTTCGTCGGTCCATACCTCACGGTTTTCCGATATCTCGCTGAACTGCCGGGAAGACAGGTTGAACTCGTCCTTGAGAATCTTATAGAGGTGGCTTGCATCTGCCAGGCTAGCCATGACAGCGTCGGCGGTATCCTTTCGCTTGAGCAGGAACCTGATTCGGTCCACCTTCTTCGAAGAGGTAGACTGGGCCCGAGTCTCGTAGGAGAGCTCGATGTCCGAGACTTTGTTGATCTCCTGGACCGCCGGTTCTAACCAGTCGCGTTTGAAGTATTTGAATATTGCCGCGTTGGCCCCCATTTTTCCGGGCCACATACGCATTTCATTTAGCTGGATCCAGTCCGTTCGGCCGACCTGCACGCATGGCAGAACCTTATCGTAGATCGCCCGCGCCAAGCTGCGTGTGAAGGCGGTGGAAATCCTTAAGCTCAGCCAGTGGGACTTGCGCGGGTCACGGATAAGTGGGAGTAAGCGAGGATGTACGTCGAAGCTGACACGCCCCCGGAGAAAACCCACGAGACCTATTAGTTGGACTTGTACCCACAAGTCATCTTCATGGGGTTCCCGGTCCAATGGTGTATTGGTGACGCGAATTTTCGCATTCTGTGCTTCGTCAGCGATGGACCTGAGGTGCTTGATATTGCGACTGTCATAGCGCATCAACCACTTGAAGTAGTTCAGATCAACGTCGTACTGTGCCCGGGCCTCGGGTTCTTGCCCGACAATAAAATACGCGGCGTCAAGGAAGCGCCGCGCCGCAAGCCCCATGTTGACGATTTCAGTAAAGACGTTATTGCGCTGAAATCCGATCTCACGATTGGCCTCGTTGATGGGCAAGCCCAAGTCAAACATGTCCTCGAACAACGCGAGTGCCATCTGTCGAGGCGTTGCGCTTGATTTAACCTCCTCGATATTGTCCGACGCCATAGCTTTCTGCTCGTTGTTCTGGGCTCTGCGCACTTTAGCATGCTTAGGTGAGGTGTCAACACAATGGACCTCACCTTCTGTGTCGCTACGAATCCTTGATGCGCGCTCTTTTCTCGCGGCGTGCACAACGACTCTCACCTACCCCACAATAAACCTCACCACTGTGACGAGGCGTTTGCCGCCTAACCCTTAAGTTGTCGAGGTTTCAAGGAAACGCCATTGTGTTAGCACAGCAAACCTCACCATCGATCGGGTTGCACAATGGACCTCACTTTTGTGTATCCCTTATCTCACCTAGGCGGCACAAGGACCAGCACCTCACTGCACAACGAGCCTCACCTTTTGCACAGGCAACCTCACCTTATAGAGGATAAGACTCTGATTTTAAAAGGTTTACCGATCTCTTGTGGGTTGGTTGGGTTGTTTACTTCAAATAAAACAAACCAACTAGAAACCGAGTGAAGTTGAAAGGTGAGGTTCTTTGTTCACGGTGGACGACTGTTGAGCAACGGTGAGGTTGATTGTGCGAGGCCGCGATTAGTCATCCCAGCTTTGCACAATAGACCTCACCATCCGATGTCTCTTAGGCTGCGAAAACACGTTCGCCAGGCCTAGTTGAGGGGCACCGAACTGAACAGGGGCACTGGTTTGGTCGCTGAACTTGCCAATGTGGAGTCGGGGCCATTTTTATGTTGAACAGAGTAGGTACCGCGTTGTTCACAAAGCTTCCCTGTAAGGATCAAGTTGTCAAAGTGAGGTTACTTGTGCAAATCAACAGGTTAACAACTGCCGCATCCGCACAACAGGGCTCACCTTTGCCTATTCTCTAGGCACGCAGCCCCCACGAGTCCTTCTCCTGCCCACTGAAGGTGAGGTTGTTTGTGCGAGTTCCTGACGAACTCGTGGTCCACATTACTGCGTTTCCGGGACTTGGGGGTACGCCAAGCCTCATGGATCGTCGGTTTATTGGCGGTGCTCTATAGGAAACAACAATTTATGCAGCGTATCTCAAGCATTTCCTGTATTCTGAGGTTTATATATTCTTCTGGAAAAACCTCAGAATGGTGAAAATAAGCCAACTTCCTGCTGTAGACCGGACCGTCCCTCTAGAACAAATCAGCAAGTTTGCAGAGAAGGTGACAATTTTCACGAGTGAGCTGCGTGAGACGATTCTGGCGCCCAGGCCCCGAAAAACTGCGCCAATCTTCAAGACAGGCGAAATTGCCGAGATGTGCAACATCTCGCACTCCCAGGTGCAGTATCTTGCGACAAAGGGTGGCGGTGAATTGCCAGCGGGCACAGCCGCAGGAACTGGCCGAACCCGCACCTTCACATTGGCGGAAGCACGTGTTTGGGTCCAGAGGGTTTCGGATATTTATCAGACGCCGCTCGTTACTGGAATACGGGAACCGAAAGGGAAGATCATCATTACGGCTCAACTGAAGGGTGGGTCGGCCAAGACAACAACAACGATGTGTCTCGCGCAAGCGCTAACGTTGCGCGGTCGCAAGGTGCTTGTGATTGACCTCGATCCGCAGGCCTCGCTGTCGGAATTGTGCGGCTTATACGCAGAGAAAGACGTAACGCCGGAAGACACCGTACTGCCATACATCTACGATCAAGAATTCGGAGGTGGCCTGGAAGAAAGGGTTCAGTCCACCTATTGGGATGGCCTTGACGTCATCCCGGCGCACACAGAGTTGATTGGTGCGGAGTTCCATCTGCCAGCAATGCAGAAGACGAAACCGGGCTTCAAGTTTTGGACGGTGCTGCGGTCGGGGCTTGAACCGCTGCGGAAGCGTTACGACTACATCCTGATGGACACGTCACCTTCCTTGTCATACCTAAACCTGAACGCACTGTTAGCGGCAGATGCAATGGTTATGCCGATGGTGCCCGAGAATTTGGACTTCATTAGTTCGCTGTCCTTCTGGCGCCTGTTCTCGGATGTTTCCAAGAGCTTCATCAAGTATGAGGCGGACAAGAAGTATGACTTCGTCTCTCTTTTGCTCTCGAAAGTCGACTATGGTCGTACCTCATCCGCGCCTATCGTCCGCGCATGGGCCGAAAGCGCTTACGAGAACTGGTTACATTCGATCGAAGTACCTGCCAGTTCGGTCATGAGCACGGGGGCACTGGCTTTCTCGACTGTATTTGACGTCAGCGGTACCCACAGCGCGGCCAAGTCGCTGCAGCGGATTCGGAAACCCCTCATCGACTACTGCCGATGGGTGGACGAAATATTTGAAGAAAAGTGGAGGAACGCGCAATGAGCAATATGCGTGAACAGCTGCTGGCAAAGACGGCCGGCATCCGAAAGACTTCTGCGATCAAGGAGGACGAGGTCAAGCGGACCGACCGCACGCAGACAGCGCCTGGTCTGGCGGGGGCATTGGCTGTGGCTCAAATCCGAGTCCAAGAGCTGGAATCGACTGGGACTTCGTCCCAACTGCCGGTTGCGGAGGTTGTCCCGAACCCATGGCAGCCGCGGAAGGTCTTTAACGAAGCGAAGCTGGGAGACCTAGCCGAGTCAATTCGTGAAGTTGGGTTGATGCAACCCATCGTGGTTCGTCGCGCTGAGTCGGCCTATCAGATCGTGGCGGGCGAACGTCGGTGGCGAGCGCATAAAATTCTGGGGCTCGATACCATCAAGTCGGTCGTTGTGGAGTGTTCCGACTCCGACATGGCTATTCTTGCCCTGGTCGAGAATATCAGCCGAGATGACCTGTCTGACTTTGAAGTCAGCCAGTCTATTCGGCGGTCTGAGAAAGAGTTTCCCGACCGTAAGCGGATGGCGGAAGCGGTAGGTCTCTCCAGAACCGGCCTCTACCAGTTCCTCGCATTCGACAAGCTGCCTGATTTCATCTTGAATGACCTCCATCTGCATCCGCGGCTGCTAGGTGGCAACGCAGCACATGCTCTCGTTGGAGCCATCCGCAAGCATGGCGAAAAAGGTATCGAGGCCGCCAAGGAGATCTGGCCACTGGTCGTTAAAGGAAACATGGATCAGGGGAAGGTGGCCTCGGCGATTGGGGCGCTGGCCACCCGTCGTGCAACCACGGAGTCGGCAAGCGGGCGCAGCATTGACAAGTTCTTCTCGGGAAAGGAACAGGCTGGCTCGATCACCAAGGACATTAACAGCTTCACGGTGAAGATTAAAGCTGGCGTCCTGAGCGAGGCGCAAGAGACGCAGATCAGGGAAATGATCAGCCAGATGTTTCATCCCCAGCCAAATTGACCGTGTCATATTCAGGAAGAGCCCGCCCAGAGCGGGCTTTTTTTTGCCCTGCCTGCGTCGGGCGCTGCACCCCGCGCGTGTACATACTATGTACGCGGCGCGGTAATGCCTTAACCGTCGTAGCATGCTGCACGGATGGTAAGGGAATTGCGCGTCCGTTGGCCAACATGCTACCGTGGCGACGTTTGTTGAAGGAGCGGCTGGGTCCGCGACCAATCGCTGTCGCCTCGGCTCCACGGAGTCTGCCCTTGCGTACCTCGTCCGGGGTATAGCCGGAAAGCCTTGCTATGACGACTCCCACCGAGGTCAACCGCGCATGCGCTGGCTGGGCATCTATTCCCTAGCTGGCAACAGCGCCGAGTACATACTATGTACTCGGCACGCGATTCAGCGGCGCGATGCCGCCGGCACAGGCCTGCCGTCGAACCGGTCGGCGACTGCTTGTCGGGGTCCGCTGGCACGAATTCAGTATGGATGGCGCGCTGGCCACTGCATACGAAAGGACGAGACGATCCATGACAAGGTAGTCCGCACCAGGCTGCTCAAGCCGCAGGACCCGGTCATGCCACAGCCATCGGCGCAGCAAGGATGATCGGCGGTCTGTGGAGTCGCGCTTCGGTCGCCTCGCATCCGCAAGCTCCCGCCGCCCTGAAGGTGACAACGGGACCGTGCCTCTGCCGAAGCGCGGGAGCGAGCCCGCGCAACTGGCCACTCAGTTCCAACTCGCATAACTGCTCCGACGCCTTGATTGCCAACTTGAATGCGAGGCCTCATTCCGGCATCGGGTATATCCATTACAGGTCACTCGTGTGGCCGATCTCGCAGCGACGCGGCACCTCATCTCCGAGCAAGCTTTGTACGCTGTTAGGTCTCGCCCCCAGCGAAGGCCAACCCTCAATTTCGGCAGCGCTTGCTATTCGCCGAGTGGTTGTGCCTGCGCAGCGATCTCGACCGTCTCTGGAGCACGAGGACGATACCCGTTTTGCTGGGGGCTCGACGCGAACCCTATTGTGGGGACCAGGAGCCATACCGCCTGGTGCGGGACCCGGTCTTTTGGCCACCTTACGCCAATCGGCGCAACGCCAGCTCAAATCCGCTGGCCATGGCAATAGGATCGAACTAACCGCCCAAGGCGGCGGGCAGCATACTGCTGCTGGCAGGCGAGGCACAAGGGACGACGCAGCGGGAATGGATGTGGCTGGTTGAACGACGCGCCCGAACCATCAACTCTGGCTATGCGTCGGGTCGTGTCATGCCGATAGTGTGATTGCTGTTCCTCGACGATCCGATCGGCTTCGTACTACGGGAGATCGCCACATGGCCGTCCATGTCAAGCCCTTTCACTGCGTCAGAAGTGTCCAGGAACCGGTCTTCGTGGTAGCCGGCGATGACTGTCGCCGCATCGGGGGGCCCCGAGTCCCGGGCGGTCCTTTACCGCAGGCCTCCCGCAAGCTGGGCACAGGGCTTCGGGTGACCGATCAAGCCACTGCCTTGATGTGCGCCATGTCCGATACGCCTGTCGCCCGACGCGGGCCCTAGAATTCCGAATGAAAAATATGGCCCAGACCTGCCGCCACATGTTGCCGCGACTTGCCGGCGGTTGCCCATGGGCTCGGCGTGATCTCGAGAGCGTCCTTACAGGCCATCGTCGAGGAACACGTCTCTCGTATGCGGATGGCGACTCCGCCCCTGAGCACGCCGATGACCCAGCTCAACTGAGGCACCGAGCGGCTGATGGACATCTCCGAGTTGGCATGTCGGAAGCCGGCCGCCGCATGCGTTGCCGTGGCATACCGGATTGAGGGTATGTGCCCTCAACGGGCCGCGTCGACGCGAAGTGTCTCGCTAGAAACGATGCTGTCCATCGGCCGACAATGACGGCCCATTGCGGCATCGACCTCGCAGAACGGGCCCGTTGGATCGGCGAGCCTCAGGAAGCTTCCGCTGGGCCACGTTAGATTTGCGGCCACTGCCAGCTCCTCGCGCCGTCTGCGCGTGTGTCTACCTGTCGTATCTGGCGTCGGGTTACCGTGCGTGCTTTCTCCGTGCACCTGTTCGCTTGGCGTATTCTTGCCGAGCGCTGCCTTTTCTCCCCCTGGTGAGTGCCACTAACGGCCGCTAGTTCTCCTCCGGCGCAAAGTTGGGACTTCAATCCTTCGCGCCTTGAATTTCACGGAAGAGGCCAAGTGGAGTGCGGCAAAGCCGCCAGAAAGGATGGCGTGGGCCGTGCAGGGCGGATCGGGCCGCTGAACATGTGGCGTCCCCGTCTGCATCCAGGCCGGATACGCAGTGGGCGCGTTTGGCACAATGCATTCCCGCTTGAATGGAAGCCTTTGGGGAGCAAGTCGCCACGGATTTGAGACCCGCCAATCTCACGAACTTGCGGGTAGTCTTGATCGCGCAAGGTGCCACCCAGGAAGAAGAATGTCTGGGAACCGCTGCTCGCCGGTCTGGAAGAAAACTGACCGTCCCACGTTGCGGCGCTTGCGCAGGCACGGCCGGAAGGGCACCAACTGTATCCACTAACGCCAGCGTAGTGCTGGCGCTTTATCTCCCCGGTGCCCACTGCGACCACGGCGCAATCCTCGAACCGCGGCGAGACATCGTGGAAGAAGTGAAGGGACGCACAGGCTTGCGAGTTCGGCGGGCTGGCAATGCCGTTTGCACAAACAACCTCACCTTTGGTGGGCAGAACTGCCCGCCTAGCTAACGATTAGGCAAAGGTGAGGTCCGTTGTGCGCTTGCGGCAACTGGTATCCTGCTGGACATCAGCAAGATTCACCTAAGGTGATTCGGGCTGTCATTGCGTGTTCTGGCCAACTGAGTCGACCCTAGCGCATGTCGAAGCGACGCGTCCGATCTCGACCTGTTTCAAGCCACGCACGCGCGTGGCAAGCAGTTGGCCGTGCAGAATGTGAAGAGCCGGATAGCCTGACCCTGACGGGATGCCGCCACAAGCGCCCCACGCTCGGACTGTATGAGCCCAGGACCGACAGGCGGGGCGGGTCTTTGACGCTAGCGGGCACTTCAATTCCTCGGCGGTTAAGTTTATGCAGCTCCCTGGCCGCCGACGGAACGCATCTGCGCAAGACGTACCAGGGACTCGGTCGGGTTCTCGGGGTCCGCAACCCACTCGCCGTGCACCACGCCACCGCTGGCACCGGTCTTGGCGAACGGGGCGAGTGTGGCTTCGAGCCGGGCCGAGTCTGCATGCACTGCCAGCACAGGTAGCGAAACCCCTCTCCTTGCCTAGTGGTACCAGAGCATTGGCCGCCCGTCGCTGCCCCGCATGATTCTGACTCAGCGTCGCTGCTCTGTGGCTTCCAGGGATTTGCTGGGATCGGTGCAAGGGAATAGGGCGGCTCCCTGGCAACACACCCAGCGCGAGAATCATTCCGCTGGGTCCTCATCGCTTATCCCATTGCCAAGCCAGCTTGGCGACGCATGCGGGACACCACATTCATCCGCTAAGTCTTTGAAACTACACAGAAAACATCGCCTGCCACATTTAACAGACCCAAAATGTCAAGCAGAATGCTATGCCGATAATCAGTACAAAGACCCTGCATAGCATCTGCCGCGAGGTAGGGAGCGCTATTACCTCGCGTCAAAGTCGATTGTGTGACCAGTGAGTAACTCGGCCGTCGGGCTTCCAAACATTGACTGGGCTCACTGCTCGAGGTGTCGTGCCATACGTTAGCGCATGCGATAACCCTTCTTGCCGCCGCCAGCCCGCACAGCAGCCTCGAATTTCCAAGATGATTCGGACTCGTTTCGCCTTAGCACCCGGCACAGATAGTTTAGGTGAACCGATTTGAGATATTGTCAAATCTGCGCTTCGTCGCACAGGAGCACCACAGGCGGCGCATCAGCGCGAAGCGCTTCTCGGCGATGGTCTTGGGCTGCGGGTGTCTCACACCCGCAGCACTCAGAAGCGCGCTGAAGAAGGGTCCCTCGTAATCACTGCGGTGGTGCTCGCAGGACATGCGCAGTACGAGAATGTCGCCACGGTGCCTGGCTAGGTGTAGTGCCAAATAATCGATTGCATGAGTCTTGCCCATGCGTGGGCGAGCGTAAATGAGCGCGCCGGGGATCAACACGCGCACACAGTGCTCGACAAGATCGACGAATGCTTCGATGGCCGCGGTCGCCACGCGGTAGTGGCGACGTGCCAAGGGATGGTTATGGACCGTGCTGGCGATTGTCCAAGCATGCGCTGGAATGGTTGCGCGATGTCCATGACCAACTCGCCTGCCATGGCGTGCGGCTCATCACCTTCCTGGTCGGGCAACCGCAGTTGATGGAACACAAGGCGCAATACCAGCTCGCGGGCGACGAGCAGATCGTTGCGCGCTTCATGATCGAGCAGCTGCACTTCCGGGGGATCACGAACGCGGTGGAAGCGGCGACGTGCCTGGCCAGCTATGACCTGAGCCGCTATCCGGAGGACACCGGCGACACCTTCACCGCATTCTTCTATCCTGACGCATGCGCTGCCGGACTACGGCTTGAGCAGTCAGCAGCGGCGCTATGGAACGGGTTCGTGAACGCGCATGCGGCCGCGCAACTGGCAGGGCCAGTGGAGATCCCAATGGACTACTTCACCCGTGCCGTGGAGTCGATGTTGCTGAACGGGCCGCAGTGGGACTCAACCGGGTTGGTGCTCGAGCCAGCACACTGGGAGCGAGCCGTCCGGGAGTCCGGCTACGTGGCGGCGCAGCAGACAGTGCGGCTGCAGGTGTAGAGATGGTCCTGCCAATACTCATAGTGCTGCCGATCCAGGTACAGGAAGCAGCCCCTGCGCCCGAGCCGGTGGCCGCGAATGAACGCGACGCGCTCATTCGCTATCGGCGCCGAGTGCTGTGCCTCCCTCCACATCCCACCGGCAGTTGGCAGGGTAGGGCGATGGTCCGGCACAGCACGATGTTCGGCGCAATGACAGAAGCCGAATCGTATGATTTGCTTCGCGATTGCGAGCGGCTGACTCGGCTACTGCTGCGCCGCTCGTGGGCGAGCCTTCCGCGACGCCAACGGCGTTGGATCCGCAGCCGTGAAGTGTAGTAAAGATGCGACCTGCTGGCAGAACCAAAAATCCATGCAAATCAAGGAACTAGAGATTCTTGGCCGAGCAACGGTATCAACATTACTACGCTTTTTCGAGTAGTAAAGTTGGCACTATCTGAAGTCGCGAAGTAATGTTGGAACTATCGCAGGTCCGTCACATGGTCGCATCTTTACTACGCTTCAGGCCGGCTTAGCGGCTTTGATGTCGTCGAACAGAACGACCGTCCTAGCGACAGCATGGCAAAACTGCCCGCAAAATAGGGCGGGTTGAATTCCGAAGCCACAGGATCGTTAGAGCGATGAGGGAGCGAAGGAAAATCGTCGCGTTGCTGCCTGAACTCTTGCAGTGAAGGCCGGCCAGGCGGCAAAGCCGCCGGATCTGGGGGTAGTCGCGACTTTACTACGCAAAAGGAGCATCTTTACTACCCTTCACGCCAGCGTCGCTCGGCGCAAGTCGCCATACTGTCTCCACAGCTTGATCAGTGAGGCAAGCAGCGAGAGGTAAGACATCCGCGCGGTTGGGAGAAAGCGCGGCAACTTTCGCCAGCACGCCACTCCGATCAATGCATGCTCGCCGCGGCCATGAAGAACGTCGCACGCCAGCCGTGGTGCTCCGCCACGAAGCCACCAACCGCTCTTGACAGCAACATTCCCATCAGCAAATCTGTCATCACCGTACCCACCACTTTTCCACGATGCCTGTCGGGCGCAAGTGTCGCCGCGGCCGGCACCACGTCCTGCGCCATCGTCGCCGTGAAGCCAATGCAGGCGCTGGCAACGAGCAGCATGCCAATTCCCGGGGAGAGAGCTCCAAGCAGGAGTGCCAACGTCAGAGCCGTCGCCTTGATGACGATGACGCGACGGCGATCAAATCGGTCTCCCAGCGGCGCAAGCAGCAAGACCCGCCGCATAGCCAAGTTGCAGCAGCGTTGGCACGAGGCCGATCGTGCTCCCGGACGCCCCGATATCGTCGGCAAGCACACCAAGCAACCCTGGCTGAGGTACAGCGACGCGACAGGCAATCCCGCCGCTGCCGCCAGCAGCATCACCGTCTTATTGGGTAGCGTCGTGTGGGGAGCTGGGGCCTGGCTGTCCGTCGGACTCATGGTTCGCGTGGAAGGAGGCTTGGTGGCCGACATATTGATTGATGCTCAACTAAGGGAGTAGAACTAGGCGTCCCACTGCGCTTGCCGCAGCTGAGCCGCGCGTTGGCGCCAACCGCTTGGAGCCACCCCTTTCAAGGTGATGAAGATTAGGGCACCCTCCGTGTTCTCGAACCCGAAAATGGAGTCAGTGGCGTGGTGCTGGATGCAGTGGTGGAACGCTTTATCGAACACAGCCCGATCAGCGTGATGGCGCGGCTGGGGTTGCAACGCGCCCTCGGGGAACGGGATGCGCACACCATGTGCGCAGTTCCCACAGAGATCGTTAGGCGCATGAACCCTGCTGAGATGCCCTTCCTGCAGGTAGGGATTCACCCGTGGCGCGATGCATGCTCAGAACATAGCTGAGATCGATCACGGCAAAGGTGGCGCGGATCAGCGCAATGTCATAGGCAAGGTCTTGCCAGCGGACTCGCCAGGCTAAATGGGCGATACCGGTGTCGAGGTGGTGGAGACTGCTAACTACCGCTCGTGCCGGCAGCAGATATTCAAGACTGACCTTAGCACGGATGAAACGCACCAATTGTTTATCGTGCCCACCGTTAGCGCATGTGATTTTCAACTCTTAGCCGTCATTGGGGCGACGCGTGACGACGAGTTCGATCATGGTCTGCGCACGACTAGTGTCCTGCGTCAGAAATTCGCAGACAAAATCTCCTGATGCTGGCGAGGATGTCATCGGCGGACTTCGTCCACA